>CAILON010000078.1 GCA_903835865.1 uncultured beta proteobacterium | reverse complement strand
TCGCCTTGATAAAAATCCTCATAGAGCTTTTGGTAATCTACCTCTTTGCCTGCCTCAGTCAAACGCACATATAGCGTCGAATGAATTCCTCTCACCATCGGTGTGAGATGCGGCACAAATGTCAGGCCAATCTGATCGTGTCCAGCAATAGCTTTCAAGCCCTGGACGATTTCTGGAAGGTGGCGATGACCTTTCACGCCATAGGCTTTGAAGTTATCGCTTGCCTCGGATAGCAAAGTTCCGATCTCCGCTTTGCGCCCCGCGCCAGAAGTGCCAGACTTAGAGTCAGAAATAATATGGGTGCCATCAATCAACTGTTTACCTCCAGTCGACTTTGGCGAAAGCAAAGGTGCTAAGCCAAGCTGCACCGAGGTTGGATAGCAACCTGCCAAACCAACCACGCGTGCTTTCTTAATAGCCTCACGATTAATCTCTGCTAAACCATAAACTGCCTCGGCCAAAATTTCTGGACAGGTGTGCTCCATGCCATACCACTGAGCAAATTCTTTAACATCTTTCAGACGGAAGTCCGCAGCCAGATCCAAGATCTTGACATTATTCGCAAGCAATTCTTTGGCTTGCGCCATAGCAACACCATGAGGGGTGGCAAAGAACACTACATCGCATTCATTTAACTTGGCCTCATCAGGAGTTGTAAATTTAAGATCAATACGGCCACGCAAAGATGGGAACATCTCAGCAACTGGCATGCCAGCTTCTGTTCGAGAAGTAATAGCAACAATTTGTACCTCAGGATGCTGCGCCAATAAGCGCAACAGCTCCACTCCGGTATATCCAGTGCCACCAACGATGCCAACCTTAATCATGTCATTCTCCAAATTACTGACCATGAGAAGTTTTCTTTCAAACTTCTGAATACCTTGATTGTAGAAACAAAAAGGGCCGCTTGCGCGACCCTTTCAAAAAACAACAGCGACTGAAAGAAATTAGCGCTTGCTGAACTGCTTACGACGACGCGCGCCGTGCAGACCAACCTTTTTACGCTCAACTTCACGAGCATCGCGAGTAACCAGACCTGCTTTAGACAGGGCTGGCTTCAATGCGTTGTCGTAGTCGATCAATGCACGAGTAACACCGTGACGAACTGCACCAGCTTGGCCAGTTTCACCGCCACCAGAAACGTTTACTTTGATATCAAAGGTCGTTAAGTGGGCTGTGAGAGCCAAAGGCTGACGAGCAATCATGCGCGATGTTTCACGAGCAAAATAAGTATCGATAGGCTTACCGTTAACGATAATGTCGCCTTTGCCAGATTTAATGAATACACGCGCCACAGAACTCTTGCGACGACCAGTACCGTAATTCCAATTTCCGTAATTAATAGCCATTTGGTTTCCTTAAATCTCTAACGCTTTTGGCTGTTGAGCCGCATGCGGATGATTGGCGTCGCCATAGACTTTTAATTTCTTAATCATGGCATAGCCTAGTGGGCCTTTTGGCAACATACCCTTCACAGCCTTCTCTAAAGCACGACCTGGGAAACGATCTTGCATCTTGTCGAAGTTAGTCGAGCTAATACCACCTGGGTATCCGCTGTGACGGTAATAAATTTTGTTCAAGCCTTTTGTGCCTGTAACACGCAGCTTAGAAGAGTTGATGACAACAATAAAGTCGCCGGTATCAACGTGTGGGGTGTATTCAGGTTTATGCTTGCCGCGTAGACGGAGTGCCACTTCACTGGCGACACGACCGAGGACTTTGTCCGTAGCGTCAATCACGAACC
>CAILON010000077.1 GCA_903835865.1 uncultured beta proteobacterium | reverse complement strand
CGGCTGTCGCAGCTCCAATGGCAACTAAAGAGTGGGTACGAATGCCGGCTGATTTATGGTGAAGCCATCGATTAAGTCCAAGAATAGCCCCAGCTAATAAAGCCAAACCCAGCCTCAAGGCAATGGTTGCGTATAGGTCCCAGTGAGCCATTATTATTCCTACCAATCAAATTTCATCTTCAGGATTTAAGTTTATCGCATGGGCTTTGAATTGACAAAAAATCGTCTCACTTCAGTACCGCTCTTCGCACACTGTTTATCTAGACACCCATTGGGTAAATAGTTCTATTAAATAGAGATTAATGAAACTGAAATATATCAGCGATACGATGGTTTTCATCTTCTTATAAGGCGGAATGGAAACCTCATGGATACCGAGTTACAGAAATCCATATCTGATGTATTTAAATCTGAAGTTATAAAGGTAGATACGAATCACAATGCTCCCAAAGGGGAGAGCACTTTGCTTCGCACAAAGGATGGGCGTAATGTATCTAAATTTATATTAGATACACAATACAAATTGCAGCTTGATGAAATCATCTAATTTTGCCTAGCGCCACCCAATAGTATTAATATAGGGTCTAGATTAGCCTATTGAGATCTTTGAATGTCTGCAATTAAAAAATCAAATTATTCCGTCCTCCACTCTATCGAATCATTCCAGGACCCACGTCCTAGCATTAAAAAGCGCATGGCAGACGGAAAGGCTAAACGCAAGCAAGTTAATTTTGTTATGCAGGGCATTTACACGCCCCCCAAGCATCGCATTAGTCCAGTAGAGATCCTAGAGAAACAGGCAAAGAGTCGCATTAAAGAGCTTATTCCCATTCGCAATCAGCGAATGATGCAATCTCCCTTTGCCTTTTATCGTGGTGGCGCCGCAATCATGGCGCAAGATTTAGCCAATCAACCCTCAACTGATATAACTGTTCAGTTGTGTGGTGATATGCATGTTTCTAACTTTGGAATATTTGGTACAGCAGAGCATCGTCTCGTTTTTGGGATCAATGATTTTGATGAAACCTTGCCTGGAAGCTGGGAGTGGGATATTAAACGGTTAGTCGCAAGTGCTGTCATTGCCTGCGAGTCTATGGGTGGAGAGAAGAGCTTAAGTAAAAAGTTGGTTTATCAAATTTGCTCTGAATATCAAAAACGAATGGCGCAATATGCCCAGATGCCCTATATAGAAATAGCTCAAGAGTTTATTGCTGAGAAAGATATCCGCAAGCAATTTAGCAAGGAGCATCAAAAGAAGTTAGATATTGTGTTGAAGAGTATTAAGGGTCAGAGCAATATTCAGGTATTAGAAAAGTTAACCACTCTAGTTGGTAAGAATCGAAAAATTATCAATAGGCCTCCACTAATTGTGCACTTTAAGAAAGATGCATATGGGGTTTCATTATTGAAATTGATTGATAGGGCGCTGCTCAATTATTCCCATACCTTATTGGCGGATCGAGAGATTTTGTTTGAGCGCTATTTCCTAAAAGACTTTGCCAGAAAGGTTGTGGGGATTGGTAGCGTGGGAACTAACTGTATGATTTTCTATTTCGAAGGGGATAGCGAAAATGACCCGCTATTTCTTCAATACAAAGAAGCGCAGAGATCAGTCCTGTCTCCATATTTGGGTGAATCTATTTATCGCGATATGGGACGGCGGGTAGTTGCGGGTCAAAGGCTACTTCAAGGAGCGCCTGATATCTTTCTGAACTATGGATCAATTCAATACGATATAGATAATGATCAGGGCTTTT
>CAILON010000076.1 GCA_903835865.1 uncultured beta proteobacterium | reverse complement strand
TCCAAACTACCAAAGACGTAAGTGATTTCAAAAGAATGCGGCACGCCCGGGTGTGAGGCGCGAATATTTTTTGTGAGGTAATCGAAATAATATGCATAACCAGGCGCTACACCGTTCATGCTATCTGCCAGCATCTTCGTGCTAGCGCGGTACCATGCATCGCCCATCACATCAGAACTCAATATGCATTTATCTTTTACGCCTGCATACAATTTCTCAATCACTTTAGGATCTTGGCCCATCTTCTTGATATAGGCATCTAAGGGAGCTTGACTGGGCACAAAAAAACTAGAGTCCCAGGAGTTCGTTCCGATCATGAAAGGAACTTTGGCTTGCTTACCTTTGGCAAATAAAGATAGTGGATCCCCCACTAAAATCTGGCCATCAATCATTGCTCCACCAAACTCGCCTTGCTCAAACTGAGCGGAAGTCAGCATGAGTTTTTCTGTTGGTAAGGCCCTTAACTCCTTTAATGATTTAGATCCCAGACTTCCAATATATTTAGCATCCAAGTCTTGCTCGGGAAGTAAACCAAATCGCTCTTCCGTCATTCCTCGTATGGGTGTCTGCTGGGCGCTCTGAGCAATTCCTTTATGAAAAAGACCTCTTGCTTCAGGTGAAACCATCAGCCATGTAACGCTACGACCACCCGCTGATTCACCAAAAATGGTGACATTATTCGGATCACCACCAAATGCTTGAATATTATTCTTCACCCATTTGAGTACAGCAATTTGATCCATGATGCCGTAGTTACCCACAGGCTCACCTTTGGCTTTAGCTTCATCAATTAACTCTTTGGGGGCAAAGAATCCAAAAGTCCCCATGCGGTAATCAAAGGTCACCACAATCACACCGTTCTTAATTAAATTAATGGGCGTGAACTGTGCGTCCTTTGCACCATCAACTAATAGACCACCTCCATGAATCCACACCATCACTGGTAAATTTTTTCCTGCTTTTGGCGTAAAGACATTAAGGTTTAGGCAGTCTTCACTGCCTGATGCAAGGCCATCATTCAAGCCTTTGATATAAGGTTGAGGACAGGCAGAACCAAATTTGCTGGCATCGCGTGTGCCAGTCCAAGTCTTAGCAGCTTGAGGCGGCCTCCATCTAAGCTCGCCAACTGGGGGAGCCGCATACGGAATCCCTTTAAAAGTCAGCATATTGCCTTCAAGTACGCCCTGGAGATTTCCCATTGCCAATTGAACTTCAGGACGCTCAGTAGCAGCTTGCACATTGAAGCTTAAGGCGCTTAGCAAAATCAACAGCATTTTCATTTAAAGGACTCCAAGCCGGGTTAATTAAGGATCATCTTACCCAAAATAAAAAGCCACCCATAGGCGGCTTAGTGATGCCAGATTACTCTCGAGCTTATTCCCTTGGTGCTCCGGACATCTTGACGATACCTTCGTAGCGCTTTACTTCTGATTGCGAGAACTTAGTAAATTCCGCTACAGAGCCACCATCAATTTGCGCGCCAATGGATTGCAAACTTTTTCGGACCTCTGGATCATTGAGCACTTTATTAAAAGCGGCATTCAGTTTTTCTGTAACGTCTTTTGGAGCGCCCGCTGGCAGCATGACACCATACCAAGCATTAGCTACCATCGGTACGCCAGCCTCTTTCATCGTCGGAACATTTGGCAGCTCTGGAATACGCTTGTCTGCAGCCACGCCCAATGCCTTTAGCTTGCCAGCCTTGATGTTATTAAGTGAGCCTGTATCCAGCATCATGTCGATATGGCCAGCCATGAGATCTAAAGCTGCCGGACCGCTACCTTTGTAGGGCACATGTCGTATATCTAAACCAGTGACCGTCTTAAATTGAGCGCCCGCTAAATGCTGAGATGCGCCAATCCCCGCTGATCCATACGTAAATTTACCTGGGTTTTGTTTGGCATCATTTACTAAATCCTTCATGCTATTCCAAGGCGAGGATGCTGGCACCACCATAATATTTGGAATGGTGCAAACCAAAACAACTGGAGTGAAGTCTTTAATAACATCAAATCCTTGGTTGGAAAATAAATGTGGGCCAGCTGCATTGGTGGAGCTCGTAGCCATCAAGATGGAATAGCCATCTGGTTTATCTTGAACAAATGCTTGTGTGCCAATATTGCCACCTGCCCCACCCTTGTTTTCCACAAAGACAGAAACGCCAAGCTCTTTTGTCAGAGGCAGAACTAAGATACGCGCAACTTGATCAGTAGCCCCACCTGGCGGCCAAGGTACCAAAAACTTAATTGATTTATCGGGATAGGCTGCATAGCTTGTAATAGTTACAACACTACAAAGGATCGCTAGTAATGACTTGAGTTTCATAAGACACCTTTATCTCGGGGCTGAATCAAAATAATTTCAGGTACAGTTTGCTCTATACCAATGCCAATATAGCGTATGCCTACAAAATGATACCGAAATGCCCAAAGAGTTAAATCGTAGTGAGTTACTAGAGATTGCGAACTCCACCCATTCAAAAGCCAATTGCCCTCAATGCGGATCCCTTTCGTGCGTTGGCTGGGAAACTGTGCCGGGTTCATTTGATCTCAGCTGCCTCAAACCTATTGGCACCCTCAGAATAGAAGGTGCCCCAGAATGTTGGGAAGAAGATCATCCAGACGGCACAAACCTGTGGTCTGAAAATGCGCCTATATCGATTCAGTTTCATCCTTATAACCGCTCAGATGTCTATGAATGTAAGGAATGTGGCAGTAAGTATTTGCGCTACACCGAATACGGCGGATACTATATAGATGAACGCATACGGGCCTTAGACCCCAAGCTCATTTCCTAAACTACAGATATCAAGCACATCGGGATATAAGCAATGTATTACCTCAACTCCACGATCAAGATTTGCTCTTTAGCAGTACTTCTGTATTCATGCTCGATTAATGCGGCACAGATCTACATTACAGACTACGCTTCAGACGCCGATGCAAAAGTCTATGTGACTCAATACCAATCAGATGCAAATTGTATTGTGTATGAAACAGCATATAAATCAGACAATGATCCAGGCGTCTGGTATTTCACAAAATACAAAAGCGATGCCAGGGCGACGATTTATTACACCAAATACAAATCCGACGCCAGTCTCATTGTGTACTTCACAAAATACAAAAGTGATGCGCGCTGCAGATACTAGCTTTTATTAATCTATCTTTAGATTATTGTCTTTAGCAAACTTTTGCCAATATCCAATTTCTTGTTTGAAAGATTTTTCAAACTTATCTGGCGGGGTAGCAACAATATCAAAACCTTCTTCACCAAATTTTTTACTGAGCTCAGGGCTAGCTAGTGCTTTGTTGACCGCCTGATAGATCCGATCAACGATCGGCTTTGGCGTTTGTGGCGGAGCGAAGATACCAAACCAGTTATTGATGTCATACCCCGGCAATACCTCTGCAATGCTAGGCACATTTGGTAACGCTGACATTCTTTGGCCACTGGATACGGCAATAGGGATGACCTTGCCACTTCGAATAAATTGCATCAAACCAGGCGCAGTTCCAAAAGACATGTTAATTTGACCACCCAGTAGATCAGCTAGGGCACCACCACTCCCTTTGTAATGGACCATGGTCATCTCCGTGCCACTAGACTTCTCAAGCAACTCAGCAGCCAGGTGCGAAATCTGCCCCGCTCCAGCAGTGCCGATAGTGACTTTGCCTGGATTGACTTTTGCGTATGCCAACAACTCCTTCAGATTTTTAAATGGCGCGCCAGGGTTAGCAACCAGTAACTGAGGGGCATTAGCTACTTTAGTTACGGCACTCAAGCTCTGTGTGTCAAAAGGTAATTTGAAAAAAGTGGGGTTGCTGGTAATTGCACTATTGGTGAGCAATAAGGTATAGCCATCAGGGGCGGCCTTAGCAACGGCATCGGTGCCGATAATGCTTGAGGCACCGGGTTTGTTTTCTACAATGACTGAAGCCCCTAATTCATTGCCCATTTTTTCAGCCAATACACGGCCCAAGGTATCAGACCCTCCCCCAGGTGCAAATGGAATAATCATTTTGATCGTACGACTTGGGTACTCAGCCGCATAAACGGAAGTAGTCAACTGCATGGCGGCAGCCAACAAGGAAATGAAAAATAGTCTCATATTGGTCTTGTTACCTTGTTTAATGAAGCGCTGGCAAGTAAGATCTTTGTTTATCTGACTAACTATAAATTAAAAGCGGAGACAACATGTTTAAGGCGCCACCTGAAATAGGCACCGAGGTATTTGCTCGCATTCCGGATCAATATCGCAAGTCCGGACAACTTTCGCAAGAGCGCATTTTGGCTGGGAAGGGTAATCTCAAAACCGATAGCTATATCGAAGGTCCATCTTTTGACCAAGACGGCAATCTTTATATTGCTGATATTGCCTTTGGATTAATTTATCAAATTGATCCACTGGGCGTGGTCAAACTCATCACAGAATACGATGGAGAGCCCAATGGATTAAAAATTCATCAAGATGGTCGCATTTTTGTGTCAGACCATAAAAATGGATTGATGCTGCTTGATCCAAAGTCCGGAG
>CAILON010000075.1 GCA_903835865.1 uncultured beta proteobacterium | reverse complement strand
TTTTTTTCTTCGCTAACGTACTCAACCATATTGTCCAGTAAATCCTTTGTAGCAGAGCGAGTGGCAGTAACAAACTTCTTACCCTGCTTCACTACAAAGTGCGCAGGAGCATCACCTAGCAAACGCGCTAAGTCTTCCTCGTACTCCCAGCATAATTGCCCAGCAAGACGTCCGATGAGTTGTGCCAAGTCTGCATCACCCGTAATCTTGACTGCTTTAAAAGCCTGCTCACGCAAACTACCAGAGCTAGCCGCCAAATCACTCAAGGCTTTTGATGACACCTCCAAAGTCAGGGAAGGCATCGCTGCTGCTTTTAATACAAGCAGTAAACCGGTTGGGGCAATCTCACAACACAAGTCTCCAAAGGGAAGTTTCAACAGGATTGACTTACCCGAATGTTTAGAAAGCTCCCCCATAGCCCAAGGCTCTGCGCTCAGAACATGGTTAATTCCCCGGCAAATGGCGCCAGCAGCAATCGTATGGGTAGAAGAAAAAGGTGTGCTCATGAGTGTAAAAAACCCGCACTAGTGCGGGTTTTCCAATGGAAACTACCTCAAGCTTAAACCAACTGAGAGATACCCGCCAGTACCCAGCCCCCAGGGCCTTCTACAGGCTTGCTGAGATTCCAAATTTCAGAGAAGTTGGTTGCAGGCGCTCCCAACTGCTCACGAATCATGCCCGTGAACTGAACGCTGCAGAAATAGCGAGCGTCAATCGTCTCAATTCCCAAGAGTTGTGCCTCAATACTCACAACCTCAGTTTGGTTAGAACCATCTGTACGTCCAGCTAAATCCTGTTGAATGGTGTCAAACATTTCAGGCGTAGTGAATTCACGCAATGCGGCAAGATCACCTAGATCCCAGGCTTTTTGAAGGCCAATGAAATATTGCTTGGCGTTTTCCAAAAAGGTGTGCTCATCAAACCCAGGTGGAAGAGTCGATTGAAATTTCTCTTGTACTGCGCTCACACCGCCAAATGCGCTGGCGGCAGGATTAAAAGCCGGTTCCTGACGTGGCTGTTCTTGTACGTTACGTTGCATAGCGCTACTTGGCATATTAGGGCCCTTGCCAGCACCTGACATTGCAGGCAATAACCTTCTAATCACAAACATAATCGCAAAACCTGCCAACATAGCAATCAGCAAACCGGTAATTAAAGAAGAGGCTCCCTCACCCAAACCAAAATGGGAGAGTAAATAACCAATTCCAAGTCCCGCAGCTAAACCACCCAAGATTCCACCCATACCACCGAAGCGGCTAGGTGCAGGTGCCTGTGGAGCCGCAGCAGGTGCAGCAGCAGGCGCAGCTTGTTGTGTTGGCTTTTGGGCAGGTGTTGCCTGCTTCTGAATAGGAGCGCTTGGCATCCGTCCAATACTTTTTCCGCCCCCTAAACGAGCAGCTTCAACAGTAGCAATAGATGCAAATATCAAGCTGATGCTTAATAGAACTGCTTTAAAAAAATGTTTATTCATTTTTATTTAACCCCCCTAATAACTTCTGTAAGTCCTTAGTTTTTAAAAGTTTAAAAACTACACAACTATCAGTATTTAATACCAATATGTAAAGCAACGATACCCCCAGTCATTCTATGGGTTTCTACCTCGTCAAAACCGGCTCCCAGCATGATTTCCTTGAGGGTCTCTGCATCTGGATGCATGCGAATCGATTCCGCCAAATATCGGTAGCTTTCTGAGTCCTGGGCAATTTTCTCCCCCAGCCATGGAAGTACCTTAAACGAATAGGCATCATAAACTGGCTGCAAAAAAGCATCTGGTTTCGAAAACTCCAATACTAGGACGCGCCCCCCAGGTTTGATAACACGCAGCATTTCACTCAAAGCAACATCCTTATGGGTCATATTCCGCAGCCCAAAAGCCACAGTGACCACATCAAAATGATTTTGAGGAAAGGGAATCTTTTCAGCATCAAACTGAACGCAAGGCAAGGCTAAGCCACGATCTAATAAGCGGTCACGGCCCACTCCCAACATAGAGGCATTGATATCGCTTAACCAAACTTGCGCATCAGCATTGCTTCCGAAATGAGCCGCTTTAGCAAAAGCAGCTGCCAAGTCGCCAGTACCGCCTGCGATATCAAGCACTTTTTGACCAGGGCGCACCTGTGCACGAGCAATCGTTATTTTTTTCCACAGACGATGCAGACCAAATGACATGAAGTCATTCATCACATCATATTTATCAGCAACAGAATGAAAGACTTCTGCAACCTTGCCAGCCTTTTCTGCCTCATCAACGCTTTGATAACCGAAATGGGTTTTACTCATTAGTGACTTCCGCAAGAATGATCATGCGAGTGACCTGTTTTCGACATCGGCGCATCACGATCCAGACCCGCTGCAAGCAATTTATCTAAATGCTCTTTCCATAACTGCTCTTGGTTTTCGCACAAGTAACGCAAAAAATCCCAAGAATACAAACCAGAGTCATGACCATCTGAGAAGCTAGGCTTAAGGGCATAGTGGCCAACAGGCTCTAGGTTGGCAATTAAGACCTCGCGCTTGCCGGTTTGCAGTGTCTCTTGACCCGGGCCATGACCCTGCACTTCAGCAGATGGTGAGAGTACCCGCAAAAATTCAAATGGTAGACGATAAGTATTGCCATCCTCATAAGCAAGCTCTAAAACTTTTGACTGTTGATGCACGACGACATTTTTTGGAATCATTTAAACCAATACCCTTTCAATGCCGCCCTGATTGGCTTTTTCTACATAGTCTTGCATCCAGTTCTCACCAAGCAACTTTTGCGCCATTTCAACGACGATGTAATCGGCTGTTGTATCGCTATCCGCATCAAAACGGGTTAAGCCCTGTAAGCAAGAAGGGCAGCTCGTGAGAACTTTTACCTCACCAATAAAGTCATCCTTACGCAATTCGGCGGCGCCTTTTTCCATCTCAATTTGTTTGCGGAAACGAATTTGAGTAGAAATATCGGGACGAGTGACTGCCAAGGTGCCAGCCTCCCCGCAACAACGATCATTCTTTTTAATGGCCTTGCCATCTTCCATCTCGATCAGCTCATTAACCGTCTTCATCGGATCTTGCAATTTCATTGGCGAGTGACAGGGATCGTGATACATATATTTCACACCGCTCACTCCAGTGAGCTTCACGCCCTTCTCGAGTAAATATTCATGAATATCAATAATCCGACAACCCGGGAAAATCTGCTCAAACTGATAGCCTGCCAATTGGTCATAACAAGTACCACATGACACCACCACGGTCTTAATGTCTAAATAATTCAGGGTATTGGCAACGCGATGGAATAAGACGCGATTATCCGTAATCATCTTTTCCGCTTTATCAAAATCCCCATTGCCCCGCTGTGGATAGCCGCAGCATAGATAACCTGGTGGCAATACCGTTTGCACACCCACATTCCACAACATAGCCTGTGTCGCTAAGCCTACCTGGGAAAAGAGACGCTCTGATCCACAACCAGGGAAATAGAAAACTGCTTCAGTATCGGCAGAGGTCGTTTTAGGATCACGAATAATCGGCACGTAGTTCGCATCTTCAATATCTAATAAAGCACGCGCTGTTTTCTTGGGTAAATTGCCTGGCATTTTCTTATTCACAAAGAAAATCACTTGTTCTCTAACACTAGGTTTACCAACCGTCGCCGGTGGATGCGCGGTCTGCTGTTTAGCAAACTTGCGCAACACGTCATTCCCTAAACGCTGCAACTTATAACCCCATCCGATCATCATCTT
>CAILON010000074.1 GCA_903835865.1 uncultured beta proteobacterium | reverse complement strand
TGGACCATCTGCTTCAACACCACCAGCAGCACTTGCTGCAGCTGCGGCATCTGTACCATTCACACCGCCACCACTAGAAACCGAGTTCAATTGACTGCTAGTAACGGTTGATTTCTCAACGTGTGTTGCAGCCATCGTACGGAGGTAATAAGTAGTCTTCAAACCACGCAACCAGGCTAACTTGTAGGTGTCATCCAATTTCTTGCCAGATGCGCCGCCCATATAGATATTCAAAGACTGGGCCTGATCAATCCACTTCTGACGACGAGAAGCTGCCTCAACCAACCAGCTTGGCTCAACTTCAAAAGCTGTGGCGTACAAATCACGCAGATCTTGTGGAATGCGATCAATCTTAGACAAAGTGCCATCAAAGTACTTCAAGTCAGCAATCATGACTTCATCCCAAAGTCCGCGATCTTTCAAATCACGCACCAAATACTCATTCACCACTGTGAATTCGCCAGAAAGGTTAGATTTCACAAACAAGTTCTGGAATGTAGGTTCGATACAAGCAGAAACGCCAATGATGTTTGAAATTGTTGCTGTTGGCGCAATAGCCACGCAATTGGAATTACGCATACCGTGCTGCTTGATGCGTGCACGTAAACCGCTCCAGTCCATTGTGGAAGAGTTATCGACCTCTACATAACCGCCGCGCTCGGCAGCCAGCATGGCTACTGAATCCTGCGGGAGAATGCCGCGATCCCATAAAGAACCGTTGTAGGTGCTGTATACGCCACGCTCTTCAGCCAATTCGCATGAAGCCTGGTAAGCGAAGTAGCAAACCGCTTCCATAGAAGAATCAGCAAACTGCACAGCCTCTTCGCTAGCGTAAGGAATACGTAGCATATGCAAACAATCCTGGAAGCCCATGATGCCCATGCCGACTGGACGGTGTTTCAAGTTGGAATTACGCGCTTTAGCTACTGCGTAGTAATTGATATCAATCACGTTATCCAACATGCGCATCGCAGTGCGCACGGTTTTTTGGAGCTTCTCGTGATCCAAAATCATCTTGCCATTGGCATCGGTAGTCATATGCGCTGTTAAGTTCACAGAACCGAGGTTACATACAGCGATTTCGCTCTCGTTGGTATTGAGGGTGATTTCAGTACATAAGTTAGAAGAGTGAACTACGCCAATATGCTGTTGTGGGCTACGAATGTTGCAAGGATCTTTGAAAGTGATCCATGGGTGGCCAGTTTCAAACAACATGCCAAGCATCTTGCGCCACAACTGTTGCGCCGGAATTCTGCGGAATGGCTTCAACTCGCCACGATCTGCTTTTTGCTCATAAGCAACATAAGCTTCTTCAAATGCCCTACCGTATTTATCATGCAAATCAGGAGTGTTAGATGGAGAGAACAAAGTCCAATCACCGTTCTCCATGACGCGCTTCATGAACAAGTCAGGAATCCAGTTAGAAGTATTCATGTCGTGGGTACGACGACGGTCATCGCCGGTGTTCTTACGCAACTCCAAGAACTCTTCAATATCCAAGTGCCATGTTTCCAAGTAGGCGCAAACCGCACCCTTACGCTTACCGCCTTGATTCACAGCAACCGCTGTGTCGTTTACCACCTTCAAGAATGGCACAACACCTTGTGATTTTCCGTTAGTACCTTTGATATGGCTACCTAAGGCACGGACATTGGTCCAGTCGTTGCCCAAGCCACCTGCAAATTTAGACAACAAAGCATTTTCTTTTAATGCTTCGTAGATGCCATCAAGGTCATCATCCACAGTCGTCAAATAGCAGCTAGAGAGCTGTGGACGGGTTGTTGCTGAGTTAAACAAAGTCGGGGTGCTGGACATGAAATCAAATGTAGACAGGATTTCATAGAACTCAATGGCACGACGCTCACGGTCCAGCTCATTTAAGGACAGGCCCATCGCAACGCGCATAAAGAAAGCTTGTGGCATTTCAATACGACGGTCTTCAATGTGCAAGAAATAACGGTCATACAGAGTTTGCAAACCAAGGTAATTGAACTGCAAGTCACGGCTAGCCTGCAAGGCAGCAGCCAATCTTGGCAAATCAAACTCACGCATGCGTGGATCTAACAACTCTGCAGAAATACCTTCGTTGATGTACTTCGCAAAATAAGTGCTGTACTCAGCCTGCATATCACCTTGTAATACTTCATGACCCAAGATTTCTTTACGGATCACATGCATCAAGATGCGTGCTGTCGCCTGGCTATAAGCAGGATCTTTCTCAATTAATGTGCGGGAAGCCAAGATAGCTGAGTCATATACCTGAGCCATTGGTACGCCATCGTACAAATTCTTGATGGTTTCGGTAATGATGGGTGTTGCATCAATGTGATTGCCCAAACCTTCGCAAGCAGCCTCAATCACTGTACGCAAAGCAGCCATATCCAGCCACTTCTCAACACCGTTATCACTTACTTTGATTCCAGATTCGCCAGCTTGATTAGCTGTTTGTGTCTGTTGTGAAACTTCCTGCTGAGCAGCGCGCTCTTGGTTGCGCTTCTCACGGTACAAAACGTACGCACGAGCAACATTGTGCTCACCACTACGCATCAGGGCCAATTCAACCTGATCCTGGATATCTTCAATGTGGAAAGTTCCACCATTAGGGCGGCTACGCAACAAAGCACGCACTACAGAATGGGTTAATTGCTCAACTTGCTCGCGCACACGGGCAGAAGCAGCACCTTGACCCCCATTTACCGCTAAAAATGCTTTTGTTACTGCAATTGCAATTTTGGATGGTTCAAAAGCAACAACTGAGCCGTTACGGCGAATAATTTTGTAATCAGACAATTGGGTTGCCTGATTACCACCAACACCACCAGCTACAAAGCCGGCAGAAGGAGCTTGATTGATAGCCCCTGCAGGACTCATTCCTGGATTACTAACACCAGATAATTGACCTGCTGTTTGTGGATTAGCGTATGTCATGTTGCTCCTGCATTTATATAGTTATTTGGACAAAATATCGTTAGAAAACAATGGGGTATT
The DNA here is from genome assembly GCA_903835865.1 of uncultured beta proteobacterium. Taxonomy (GTDB): domain Bacteria; phylum Pseudomonadota; class Gammaproteobacteria; order Burkholderiales; family Burkholderiaceae; genus Polynucleobacter. The sequence continues at coordinate 725 of CAILON010000074.1, read as the reverse complement.
GCGAGATTCAAACACTACATCTAGTGTCTCGAAGTGCATTAGGCACTAAGTATAGGGAAATATTTAAGCTTTGGTAAGCTTTTTCTGACGAATACGTATAAGTATTTTTACTGAGTTTTCCACTTATTTTGGGGTCATTTTGGTGCGTACTTTTGAGCCCTTTTTAGGTAAAGGCTGAGAAAGTGAGCGTATGCTCACATACAAAATTTAGCCTAGCGTGGATTCAGCCCGAAGGGCAGTTTTTCGTGCGAAATGCCTGTCTCTTTTTGGAACTTTTTCCAATCAAAGAATTTTCCTGGATCTGTTTTGCGTTCTGGAGCGATATCACTATGACCTGCAAATTGCAATTGCGGATACGACCTGCTTAATTCTTGAATCAGATTCGCCAAGACTTTATATTGCGCATCCTCAAAAGGGGTATCGCCATCACCCTCCAATTCGATCCCAATAGAAAAGTCATTGCATCTTTCTCTACCTAAGAATGAAGAGGCACCTGCATGCCACGCCTTATTTTGAGTAGAAACAAATTGAATTAAGTGCCCAGCACGCGTAATTAAAAAATGGCTAGATACCTTTTGTGACGCAATCTCTTCAAAATAGGGATGTAAAGAGGAGTCCAGTTTATTTTGGAAAAAATCTACAATAAATTGGGTGCAACTGCGAGCCACAAAGCCACTAGGCGGAAGACTAATGTGATGAATGACGACCAAATCCGGCGTGAGGCA
>CAILON010000073.1 GCA_903835865.1 uncultured beta proteobacterium | reverse complement strand
GTAGCCCCAGCCGATCTACGTGAACGCTCCACCATATTTTCACTCCAAGGAAAGCCAATTTCTCTTTGTTCGCTCGGGCTTAATTTCCCCTCCATAATTTTGATTAGGTAAAGAGGGTCATGGGCATACAGAATTTGGGTATCGCTCGCTGCCGGTGCCTCAACTAATTCAATCTCTTGCTCACCACTGACTAAGTCTCTGAGTCTGGAATACTTTTCCATAGGAAAACGATGTCCAGAAGGAAGGGGTAAAACAAAGTGGTCGGTATAGAAGGCCTTCAATCTTTATTTGAATATTGTTCGAGAATATCAAGTGGAACAAGTTCGAGAGCCTTGATGTTGGTGCTTTCTAATCTGATCATGGGCGCGCAATTTTCTTGGGCCGCCTCAATCCAGCGATTAAGGCAAAGACACCATTGATCACCGGCAACTAACCCAGGAAATTGGTATTCCGGTCTGGGAGTAATCAGATCATTGCCCTTTGCCAGGCTAAATTGTAAAAACGCTTCACTGACGACAGCGCACACAAGATGACTGCCGATATCTTCCCCATTAGTCTTGCAGCAACCATCCCGAAAAAAGCCAGTGAGAGGCTCAAAAGAGCAGGGGACTAAGGGTTGCCCCAAAACGTTTAAAGCTACATCCTTTTGCATACAGGCTTTCTTAAAGGGTAATCACACCAGTTACACCAGTTTATTGAATAAGGCTTAAACTTGCTTAAGGCAAGGATATTTGCAATCCTTAGCCCTTATTGTTGCTCGGACTGAATATGAAATATTTCCTTGTACCTCTTTGCTCCTTGGCTTTTTGCTTAAGTACAGCGAGTTTTGCGCGTGATCCAATCCATGTTGAATCGGTATTGAACTCAGCAAGGCTACAGGGTAGCGGCAGGCTCACTTGGTGGGGCTTTGATGTTTATGATGCCGCCCTCTATCGTGCAGGCAATCTGAATTCTCCCGAGTTCGCCTTGGATTTGCGTTATCAAAAATCCTTTAGCGGGATATCGATCGCCAATAGAACTACTGAAGAAATGAAGAGATTAGGTGTATCCGATACGCAGGCAACACTCTGGGGCCGAGAGTTGGCTACCTTTTTGCCCAATGTGGAATCTGGTCAAACTTTGACCGCGATGTATAACCCTAAACAAGGTACCTTGTTTTATTACGATGGCAAACAGATTGCCCAGATCAAAGGGGCTGATTTTTCAAAAGCCTTTTTTGGTATTTGGTTTGACTCCAAGACGAGCGCGCCAAAGCTGCGCTCTGAATTGCTTGGGCAGTATTGTCCGCCCCCACTAATTGGCGAAGGTTGTTAAGCAAAAATGAGATATTTATTGAAATCCTTAGTTCTGATTTGTATTGGCCTGCTGTTGAGCTCTTGTGCAGGGCAGAAAATTTCTCAATACGCCAATGAGAAACCAACCTTGGACTTGAGTGAATATTTTTCAGGCACGATTGATGCCTATGGAATATTTACCGACCGCAGTGGAGAGGTGAAGAAGCGTTTCACGGTGCTGATCCAGGCGAATTGGACGGTGGTTGATGGTAAAAAAACAGGCATCTTAGATGAGAGTTTTGAATATTCCGATGGCAGCAAACAAAAGCGCATCTGGAAGCTGACTGAAATATCTCCTGGGAAATATCTAGGTAAGGCCGATGACGTTATAGGTGATGCTCAAGGGGAGGCGGCAGGCAATGCCTTAAATTGGGCCTACACCTTAGCGTTGCCAGTGGACGGTACCGTCTATCACGTGCAATTTGACGATTGGATGTATCTAGTGAACTCTAAGGTGATGCTCAATAAGGCCAAGATGAGTAAGTTTGGCATCGATCTAGGGGAAGTTACCCTGAGCTTTTATAAGCGTTAAACGGAAGTTGGCAATTTGTGTCACACTTTCTGCCGTGGGGTAGTTCAAGACCTTTTGGTATCTGAACTACGATAATTTACTATTAAAAAAATCATAAGGTGACATGTGACAACAGCTCGAGTCGTTAGTCTTTCAGAACTAGGTAGTGCTGACGTAATTAAAGTAATTGATAAAGAATTGCCAGCACCTGCAAAAGGCGAGGTACAAATTCGTCAAACTGCCATTGGATTTAATTTTATTGATGTATATCAGCGATCCGGTGTGTATCCACTAGAGCTGCCTACTGGTCTTGGGCATGAGGCTGTTGGCGTAGTTGAGGCTTTAGGTGATGGGGTTACCGGGCTCAAAGTCGGCGATCGCGTGATGTATATGAATGCAGGGATTGGCGCCTATGCCAGTGCGCGTAATGTAGCAGCAGATAAATTGGTTCCAGTACCCGATAAGGTATCTGATGAAGTAGCTGCCGCAGTTTTCTTTAAGGCAATGACTGCTCAGTATCTTGTACAAAAAACTTATAAAGTTAAAGCGGGTGATGTTGTCCTGATTCATGCGGCCGCTGGTGGCGTGGGTCAAATTTTGGCGGGTTGGGCAAAGGCTTTGGGCGCATTTGTGGTGGGCACGGTAGGTTCTCAAGCAAAAGTTGCTGCAGCTAAAGAAGCGGGCTGTGATGCGGTGGTTGATTACTCAAAACCCAATTGGGTGGAAGAGGTGCTTAAAGCAACCGGCGGCAAAAAAGCCAATGTGGTTTATGACTCCGTTGCTAAAGATACTTTTTTAGGCTCCTTGGATTGCACGGCGCCTTTTGGGACCGTTGCATTATTTGGTGCTGCCTCTGGGCCTGCGCCAGAGATTCAGCCAGAAATCTTGAATAAGAAGGGCTGCTTATTTTTGACTAGACCTTCCGTCTTCCCGCATAACGCTACCCCAGCCCTCTTGCAAGAAAATGCCCGTGCGGTATTTGATGCGATTGCCCAAGGGCAGGTAAAAGTCCAGATTGGCGCTAAGTTTCCTTTGGAGCAGGCTGCTGATGCCCATCGTGCTGCTGAGGGTAGAAAGGTATCCGGCGCAATTGTCCTGATTCCTTGAGATTCTCCAGTTGTTAATCTTATAAAGCCCCGTGTATATGGGGCTTTTTTCTTACTTATTCTAGATGTAATATGGTGCCATGAAAACAGTCATCAAATCTATTGCTCTCATAGCATGCTTATTCAGTAGCCCTATTATTTGGGCGCAAATTCCGCAGACGCAACGCTCTCTTGGTATTTCTTACATCAGTGGTGGTGTTGGCGAAGAGGAGTCAACGGCTATTTTGTCTGAAGCCAAGCAGTGGCCTTTATTGCTGGAGCTATCTCAGATCGAGAATGGTAGGGGTGTTTGGATTTTTGGCAGCCAAATTAAGATTTCGAACTCTAAGAGTGCAGTGATTTTTGAAGCGAAGGCAGAAGGTCCTTACATGCTCGTGAATTTAGACGCTGGTGATTATCTGATTCAGGCCAGCTATCAGGGCGTTGAGCAAAAAAGAGC
>CAILON010000072.1 GCA_903835865.1 uncultured beta proteobacterium | reverse complement strand
GAATTAAAGCTTTGCGTAAAACGCCTGAGCTTTTTCCTGGAAATAATTTGAGTAGGCGCCCCTTGACGACGAAAAATAAGACCATTCGATTCGAGAATTTGCAGGGCATGACGCAGCGTATGTCGGCTAGCCTGAAAATTTTTGCAAAGGTCTGCCTCAGTTGGTAAGGCAGACCCCACGGGCCAATCGCCGTTATAAATACGCTCCTCGAGCGTATTAGCTAAAGACTTATATAACGGTAGGCGTTCAGTCAACTTAACTTAACCCGAACATCTTCTTGCCAGCAACTGGGAGACGTGCTTTTAAGATATCCCCTGACAAAGACTCGGTGATGTAAAGATCTTTACCATCTGGACCACCAAAACACATGTTTGCCAAATGATGGTGATGTGGATTGTCGGAATAAATCAGATGGGTTGGTAGCATATTGTTATCAAAGCGCCAAATACCAACGCCTAAATGGCAGACTAATAAGCCATTTTCTGAATCCATCTCAATACCATCAGGCCCTGCGACTCCACCTGTTAACTGAATCGCAACACCAGTTTTAGAAACAGATCCATCAGCCATCAATGGCAATCTCCAGATTTGCTGTGAGCGAGTCGCCGCAACAAATACATGTTTTTCTTGAGTATTTAAAGTAATGCCGTTAGGGCTAGGTACATTCAATGCCAAGCGATCTAGCTGCCCATTGGCACGCAATCGAAATACGCGCCCTGTCGGATCCGCAATACCCGTCTGACCTTGATCCGTAAAATATAAATCGCCATTGGAAGCAAAATGCAAATCGTTGAGACCCTTGAAGTTCTCGCTATACATGGATCCCAAAACCGTTTCAATTTTTCCTGTCTTTGGATCAAGGGCGATCAAGCCCATTTTGTAATCACAAATAAATGCACGACCATCTTTGTGGAATTTCAAGCCATTAGGCCAGCCGTCGTATTGGGTTACCAGCTCCCAATCACCCTTTGGGGTAATTCTAAAAATTCGACCAAAAGGGATGTCCACAAACCACAAATTACCTTCGCGATCAAAAGAAGGGCCCTCTAAGAAGCACTCCACTTCCTGACCTTGGCGGTTGGGATCAGACCAACCAGTGCGGGATTTTTTCCTGAATTTCTCAGGCATAGACATAAAGACTTCAGCTTTAATTTTTTCAACCGGCTGGAAAGGGTTAGTCATCGTCATAAATTAGGGCTCCTATATTAAGTTATCCGTACAAGTTATTCTTATTGTTTAAGTATTAAACCACGATTAATGATAATCTTAAGCAAATAGAAAGTGGTTATGATTTATTTCTATCTCAAAATAAATATGACTTAACCGTATAGGTTTAAATATGAAGAACGATGTAGCCGTTATTGGCACCGGAATTATGGCTGCAGGTATTGCAGCTGGGTTTATTGCCCAAAGCATCCCTGTAGTGATCTTAGGAAGATCCAAAGAAAAAGCGGATGCCTGCTTAGATAAGGCCATTACGCTAGCTAACAAAATCGGTTTGGTGGGTCAGAATGCGCAACTAGACTTTGCTGCTATTAAAGCGGAACAGTCCGCTGGCGTTTTAGAGGACTGGTCTAACTGGGATCAATGCCAATGGGTTATTGAAACCGTTGCGGAAAACTTAGAGCTAAAGAAAAAAGTATTTCAGTATCTCGATAAAGTAGTACCAAGCAATATTCCTATCGGCAGTAATAGCTCAGGCTTTCCTATTAGCAAAATTGCTGAAGGACTGGAGACTGCACATCGCATGATGGGTGCGCATTACTTTATGCCAGCAGAAGTTGTGCCATTGGTCGAAATCGTGATGGGACAAAAATCGGAGTTGGCATATGCACAGCAAGCTTGTGAGCTGTACCGAAGCATTGGCAAAAAACCAGTGCTGGTTAAAAAAGATATCCCAGGCTTCTTAGCCAATCGCATTCAGCACGCCCTAATGAGAGAGGCGCTATCGTTGGTACAAGAAGGCATTGCTACTCCCGATGATATTGATGATGCTGTGAGATACAGTTTTGGCTTTCGCTATGCCGCAGTTGGGCCGATGACACAAAAAGAAATTTCTGGATGGGATGGCATGGCTAATGCTGCTCGTGAAATCTACCCTTCCCTTTCTAACATCACTACCTTGCCAGCCAAAGTAGAGCAATTGATGAGCGAAGGGAAAACGGGGATGAAAGCGGGTGAAGGCTTCAGAACATGGACCCCTGAGGAAATCGCTCAGGTTTCAGACTCTTATTCCAGAAGATTAAAGGCAGCCTTTGATGTTCTTAACATTGAATAGCAGCATAGCCTTTAGCAATCGCGCCCTTAACCCTATCCACATCGGGTGTGACGCCAATTCCGCTAGCGGCCATTTGAGAGATGTCCAGGTGGCCTTGCTTGGCCGTTAAGGGCTGATCACAAATATCAAACTGCAGATACTGATTAGACATGCTAAATCCCCAAGGCACTTCTCCTAGAGCAAAGCCAATGGACGCAGTAGCTGCGCCAGAGAGCGAGGTCTCTGCAATTTTGCACGCCAAATTGATTTGGAGATGTTTATCCAATAATGTCTGGGCAGCTTTAAAAGCGGGTAGAACGCCGCCGGTTTTGATGAGCTTCAGACTTGCCCCATCTAAGGCCTTTGCCTTGATGAACTCTTCAATTTCAGATGCGCCATGGATTGACTCGTCTAAGCCTATCGGAATAGGTGATCTTTTTTTCAGTAAAACAAAATCATCAATAGGTAGGTCGGCAGCAATCAATTGCTCCGCAAACGCCAATTTACTTGCCTCTTTAGATTCACAGAATAAGATTGCATCTGACAAACTCATTGCGCCGTTCGCATCTACTGAAACAATATCGCCCTCCAGTAAATTAGACAGAATATCTACTCGTTGCAAATCCTCCATCAATGAGAGGGAACCAATTTTGATCTTCCAATGCCTAAATCCAAG
>CAILON010000071.1 GCA_903835865.1 uncultured beta proteobacterium | reverse complement strand
GGGGTAATAGCCCAATACTCATACATTCCTAGATAGCTATTTAAGATGAATCAAAAAATAAAGATAAGCAAATTTCCTCTATTTGAGGTTGTTGATTATTTAAAAACAGATGTGGATATGGAACAGTATCTTGCTGCAGCGATAGAGGATGGGGATTCCACTTTATTGGCTGCCGCAATAGAAGACATTGCTAAAGCAAAAGGGTGTTATCAAGACTCTATTTAAGAGATCCTAAAAAGAAAAAAGGACTGCAATGCAGTCCTTTTTTATTGAATTCAATATTGATTACTTGAGTTCAGCAAAGATCGATGCAGTAATATTTTCAACGCTACCCGTGCCACTCACTTTGCGATAGGCTGGTGCCTTTACTTTATCTGCTGGGTTTGAATTAGCGGCCCAGCTTGAGTAGTACTCTACTAATGGACGAGTTTGATCGTCATAAACCTGAAGACGCTTACGAACTGTCTCTTCTTTGTCATCATCGCGCTGAATCAAGGGATCACCCGTCGCATCATCTTTGCCTTCAACCTTTGGTGGGTTGTATTGGATGTGATAGGTACGGCCTGAGGCTGGATGAACACGACGTCCGCCCATGCGATCGATGATGGCATCAAATGGCACATCGATTTCTAAAACGTAGTCGATCGGTACGCCAGCATCTTTCATGGCTTGCGCTTGGGGAATAGTTCTTGGAAAACCATCAAACAAATAACCCTTACTGCAGTCAGGCTGGGTCAAGCGATCTTTTACTAAACCGATGATGATGTCATCTGAAACAAGACCACCCGCATCCATAATTTTTTTAGCGGCAATGCCAAGTTCTGTTCCTGCTTTAACAGCAGCACGCAACATATCTCCAGTAGAGATTTGTGGAATCGCAAATTTTTCGCAAATGAACTGAGCTTGTGTTCCTTTGCCAGCACCTGGTGCACCAAGCAGTATCAACCGCATTATTTTCCCCTTAGAAGACTTGTAATTGTCCTGTATTTTGTTAGGAACCTTTATACCTTGTTCCTAGGATTATCCCCAAGAAAACCTTAGTATTTCGAGATTCCGAGCCGAATCAAGATTTGCTGAGGATCAGCCGGACTCTTTCTAGATCCTCAGGGGTGTCTACCCCAGCAGGAGGTGCCTTTGGGGCGATATGCACAGCGATGCGATAGCCATTCCATAGTGCTCTGAGTTGCTCAAGCGCTTCTGCCTGTTCAGGAGGCGCAGGATCTAAGCGTGTATAGGCTTGTAAAAAATCTGCGCGATAGGCATAGATGCCTAAATGGCGTAAATGAGCAGCCTGCGCTTTCATATTCTGATCACGCACAAATGGAATCGCTGCTCTCGAAAAATAGAGAGCCTCATTAGATCGATTGAGAACCACTTTCACAACATTCGGATTTTCAATTTCTGCAAGATCAGTGATCGGTGTAGCAACAGTGGAGATTGCACAGCCGGAATTGTCGGCTAAGGTTTGCGCAACTTGATTAATCAGCTCTGGTGGAATAAGGGGTTCGTCCCCTTGCACATTTACCACCAAGGCATTGGCTGGTAATTTAAGGAGTTGCGCTATTTCAGCAATGCGGTCGGTTCCAGTGGGATGGTCTGGACTAGTGAGTAAACATTCAATTCGGTGTTCATCGCAAGCCGTCTGAATCTCAGGCGAGTCGGTGGCAACCACCACGCTTTGCGCGTTGG
>CAILON010000070.1 GCA_903835865.1 uncultured beta proteobacterium | reverse complement strand
TTCGGTCAGAAGATTGCAGAAGGTAAACCAGCTGAAGTTCAGGCAGACGAGAAGGTGATTCATGCCTACTTGGGTACTTAATCACTAGAACCATATTGAATCGGTAAATACCATGTTATCTATTAAGAATCTTGAAGCAGGCTACGGCAAAGTAAAAGTTCTACACGGCATCAGCATTGATGTGCCTAAAGGACAAGTGATTACTTTGATCGGATCTAACGGCGCCGGCAAAACTACCACCATGCGTGCCATCACTGGCATGATCAAACCCACTGGCGGTGAAGTCACCTTGGGTGGTGAAAAAATTGATGGTTACGACTCTTATAAAATCGCATGCCTAGGTTTGGCTCACAGCCCTGAAGGCCGTCGAGTGTTTACAACGATGTCAGTCAATGACAATCTTCTGTTGGGTGCTTTTCCACGCTTTACTGGTAGCCGCCCTAAGGGTGACATCAAGAATGACTTAGAGCGTGCCTTGGAAATGTTTCCTCGTCTGAAAGAGCGCCGTAACCAATTGGCGGGCACTCTATCTGGCGGTGAGCAGCAGATGTTGGCAATGGCTCGTGCCGTGATGCTCAACCCAGAAATTATTTTGCTTGATGAGCCATCTATGGGCTTGGCGCCAATTCTGGTTGAGGAAGTATTTAGAATTATTTCCAATTTGAAGTCACAAGGCGTCACCATGTTATTGGTTGAGCAGTTTGCTGCTGCAGCTCTCAAGGTGGCTGACTATGGCTACGTATTGGAGAACGGCAAGATTGCTACTCATGGCCCTGCTAGCAAGCTTCAGGATGATCCTGCTGTGAGGGCTGCATACTTGGGTGGTGCTGGTGGTCATTGATTGATCAACCTCCTAATAAATAAAAAGCCCTCAATAGAGGGCTTTTTATTTTGGATAGACCAGGTGTATTCTGATACTGATCTAAGGACAAGGGTAATTAAATGAATATGACACACTATATGCAGTTGTTGGCAGACAATCAACCTTGGAATCTCATGCTGTTTATGGCTATTCCGATTGTCTTGGCCGAAACCTTGGCAATTACCGAGTTATACATACTGTTTACTCGTAAATTTGATGGTTTAGTTTGGCGTATCAACCGCTTTGCTGGCACTACCGTGGGGATTTACTTTATCGGGATCATTGTTTACCTAATGACAACGGCGGTCATTCCCATTACCAAAGCGGGTGAATGGAGAACGGTGATTGATGTCATTGCAGTGGGCACTTATTTAATTGGTGGCTTGCCACTCATCTGGATTGCACTTCAGGAATTTGGTCTGGTAAATAAAGGAATGAATCGTGAAGCTAAGTTGAAGATTCATGCTATTTGCGTAGCACTCTTCTTAGTGTTTGGACATATTGCGATGATTAGTGGCATGTTGGATCCCGGCCTCTTGGGATATCAGCCTGCACCTGCTATGGAGATGCCCGCTGCTCACCATCATTAACAATATTTTTTGTTCAATTTGTGCGGGGGTTTAGTTGGGTTATTACGCCATGCAAAATAAAGATGGCAAAAAATAATAGCCCAACCATCCAGTGGGTTAGGACGGCGCCATCCCGAGTCTCTTCTGGGCCGTAGTACAGCAAGGCCCCGGATATTAAAAGGACAGTTAGAAATCCGAGTTGACTAAGTCCGCTGACCATCTTACGTTTTGCTTTGAGTCCAGCTTTCAGGTGAAAGGGTAGAACAGATCCTAGCGCAAGCGTCGCGAGCATGGCTGTAACACCATGCCAAGCGAGTACAGATCGGAAGAGCGTCGTGTAGGGAAAGAGTG
>CAILON010000069.1 GCA_903835865.1 uncultured beta proteobacterium | reverse complement strand
GTTGCCATTTGCTGCGAATTCTTCCGATTTTTCAATATGTTCGGCAGCCCGCTCTATGCAGTCTAAATGCCTTCTTCGAGCCAAAATAGCGCCTTCTTGGGGCCCACCCCAACCAACCATTTCTAATATTTTCTGCTTGAGCGCCTCAATTCCATCCCCGGTTTTGGCGGAAATCAATAAAACGTTGCTTTGGGGCATCTTGAGTGATTCCCCCAGTAAATCTACCTTGTTAAGGACATCTAAAACCGGGCATTTTGGGGAAAGCTCACCCAAAATCTGCTCTCGAAGGCCATTGGCATCAACTTGTGTATCAACATCACTTAGAAAAATGACTAAATCAGCCATTCGAATGGCGTCCCAAGATCTTTCAATCCCCTTAGCCTCCACCACATCAATCGTTTTCCTCAGGCCGGCCGTATCAATGATGTGAATAGGCACACCCCCAATATTGATGCTTTCCTTTACCCGATCTCTAGTCGTCCCAGCAATCGGGGTCACGATTGCCACCTCTTCGCCTGCCAACCTATTTAAAAGGGAGCTTTTACCAACGTTAGGTGCGCCTGCCAAAACCAATTGAATGCCATCGCGCAAAATTTTTCCTTGCTTGGCGCCAGCACGCAAAGCCTGTAATTTTGTTTTAACTGCCAACAAACGCTCACGCGCTTGGGCGTTTTCTAAAAACTCAATTTCCTCCTCAGGAAAGTCAAGGGTAGATTCAACCAAGATCCGCAGTTGTGTAATCTCCTCAATCAGCGCATTAATGTCATCTGAAAAAGCGCCTTGCAAGGAACGGGCCGCGCCTCGAACCGCAGCCTCACTTTGGGCATCAATTAAGTCTGCGATCGCTTCTGCCTGAGCCAAGTCAATCTTGTTGTTGAGATAGGCGCGAAGTGAAAACTCTCCTGGCTCAGCAATAACAAGGCCTTCATCTTTTCCAAGCTCAAGGCAACGTCGCATCACTAGCTCAAGCAGCTGTGGGCCTCCATGGCACTGAAGCTCTAGGACATCCTCGCCAGTAAAAGATGCAGGCGAGGAAAAATAAATGGCAATTAACTGATCAATGGTTTGACCATCAGAGTCCCGCAAGGTCAGTAAATTGGCCTGTCTTGGTTTTAGTGTTTTTTGAAAGAGGGCCTTGGTAATGGCCTCTAAATTTTTGCCGCTGATGCGCACCACACCAACGCCTGCTTTACCGGGGGCTGTTGCTACAGCAATGATGGGCAATTGTCTTGTCATCATTGCTGTGCATTTTCCATAGGATAGTTATGCCATTACAAAAATTACTTGGTGTGCTTTTTTCCAAACATTTGATTGATCTGCCATTGCTGAGCAATCGACAATAGGTTGTTAACAACCCAGTACAAGACCAATCCAGCAGGGAAGAAAAAGAACATCACCGAGAATACGATCGGCATATACATCATCACCTTCGCCTGAATTGGATCTGGCGGAGTTGGATTCAGTTTTGTTTGCACAAACATTGAAACTGCCATCACCAAAGGCAAGATGTAATAAGGGTCAGGGATTGATAGATCATGTATCCACATAACCCAAGGGGCGCCGCGCATTTCAACGGAAGACAAAAGCACCCAATAAAGAGAAATAAACACTGGTATCTGAATTACCACTGGCAAACAACCTCCCAATGGATTAATTTTTTCCTTGCGATACATTTCCATCATGGCTTGGTTTAGCTTTTGTGGCTCACCTTTGTATTGCTCTTTCATTGTCAATAAACGCGGCTGAACTTCTTTCATGCGTGCCATGGATTTATAGCTTGCAGCAGAAAGCGGGAAGAACACCAGCTTAATCAAAATGGTCAGCAAGATGATGGACCAACCCCAATTACCAACATAGCCATGAATCTTTTCCAGCAACCAGAAAATAGGTTTGGCCAAAATAGTGAGGTAACCATAATCTTTTAATAATTCGAAGCCAGGGGCAATCGTTTCTAAAACACTTTCTTCTTGTGGGCCGACAAAAAGACGTGCTTTTTCTACTATCGTGCTACCAGGGGCAACATCGCCAAGTGGTGTTTGTATTCCAATGCGATACAAGCCGTTATCTATTTTTCCTGCATAGATGTCGCGAGCAAATTTGTCGCCAGGAATCCAAGCGCTTGCAAAATAATGTTGCACCATGGCGATCCATGCTGGGTCTCCTGCGGGAGCCTGGGTTGGAATGGTGATTTTATTTTTATCTATTGCGGTGAATTCGAGCTTATTAAACTTTTCTTTGCCTGTGTAGACAGCAGGGCCTGTAAAGGTGCTGGCAGAAAACGCGCCGTCAAAAGGTCCGATTTTCTGTTCCTGTGTTGCATCACGCACAATCTCGGTATAGAGAACAAGTGGATTGGCATTCGTGCTTGCCTGCGTAACGCGGTGGCCAACATCCACCACATAGCTTCCAGGGTTAAGGATGAATGTTTTTTCTAACTTCACGCCATTGCGCTCACTCGCTAGAGTAATAAATGGCCTGCCTGAGCCATCTTTACCAGATTGAAGTAGTCTAAAAGTGCTGGTGTGATTTGGTAGATCGGTATTACCAAGCGCCACCAATCCTGAGCGAGCAAAATATTTATGTGTTGGCGTGTATTGAAACAGTTCAACTGGTTTTTGTTCGGCAGTAAGCGCTTTTAATAATTTGGCATCAACCACGTTTGCACCGACTGCGCTAATTTCTAATGCCAAAACATCGTTCGTTAAAGCAAACTTTTCAGTGCTTTCAATGTTGCCAGCGCTTACTACGGGCGCAGCAGGCTTGGTTGCATTGCCAATGACTTGCACAGGAGCGTCCGCTGTATTACTGCCAGCCACCTTCTCGGCGCCCACAGGAGCACTAACTGGAGTTCCGCCAAAAAGAGATGGCCTACCTTCGTGAACCTGCCAATTGTTGTAGAGCATAAGGCCCGACATTGAAAACACGGCCCAAAGAATTGTTTTTTTAAAATCCATTTGTGTTCACTTAAATTAATGAGATGTTTGTTTTACAGCAGGATCATAACCGCCGTGTGACAGGGGGTTACAGCGCAATATGCGCCACACACTAAGGCCAAAGCCTTTTATAAATCCATAATGCGCAAAGCAGTCGCAAGCATATTGAGAGCAACTGGGCACATACTTACAGTGCATGCCCAAATAGGGACTTAAGAGCAATTGATAGAGCTTAACCAGCCTAATTGCTGCTGTATTTAATGGGCGCACTTTAAATCAGCCCAGTCATTTGTTGGCGCAAGAGATCTTTCTCTTTTTTTCTGAGCCTACCGCGAGTTTCGCGCCCAATTGGCTTTTTCAACTTAACCACCACATCGCTTTTCAATGTCGCAGCTTGGGCTGTCCAAACCAACGCTCGAATCATTCGCTTTAAGCGATTGCGGTCAACCGCACGCTTAGCCAACTTCTTGGCAACCGCCACTCCTAAATCCGGCTGCTTACCTTCTTCGGCCGAAGCCAAATACATACCCCAATACAAACTTGTCTTGGGGCGTGTTTTTAGTAATTCAGAAATCCTTGCGCTGTTCAATGTCTAAATTAAACGGCCAAACGTTTGCGGCCTTTTGCGCGACGTGCGTTTAAAACTGCGCGTCCACTCTTAGTTTTCATACGGATACGAAAACCGTGGGTACGTTTACGGCGTGTTACTGAGGGTTGGTATGTTCTTTTCATGATAGATCCGGGGAAAACCAAGTATTTTCCTTGTTGCGGAGCAAAAGGTCAATCTATCCTGACGAATATGTAGGTGTTTTTCTCTATTTTTGTGTGATTTTTCTTTAAATCCTTAATTTAAAAGGTATTTTTCTTCTTATACACAAGTTATCCACAGCTTTTCCACGATTTTTAAGCTTGTGGATAACTTTGCGTCATCGCTACAATGGATCCTCCAAAAATATGAGCAACTTACAAAATCCTCCCACCTTGAATTCAATTAACCCCTTGGGTTTTTGGGATAGCGCTATTGGCGCCTTGTCCCGCGAACTATCGCCGCAACAATTTAAAACCTGGATACAGCCCCTGTCCCTCATGTCTTTTGATGAGAGTGATCACTCACTAACAATAGGGGCGCCCAACCGGTTTAAGTTAGATTGGATTAAAAAGAGTTTTGCTGATCGCTTTCAAGAGTTAGCGTCCCAATATTTTGGCCTAGCAATCAATATCAATTTTGTACTTGATGTAGAGACCCCTTCAAACCCCAAACCAAGCCCTGTAGTGGAATTAGCGCCCCCCGAACTTAAGGAGCCTAGCGAAGTAGGCTCTGTAATTTTGGTTGAGGAACAGTCTTTTGAGATTGAGGATCACTCGAAACTTAACCCGAACCTAACATTTGATACTTTTGTTACCGGTAAAGCTAACCAACTGGCCCGTGCAGCCTCTATTCAGGTCGCACACAATCCAGGGACCTCATACAACCCTATGTTCTTATACGGTGGTGTTGGTTTAGGTAAAACCCATTTAATCCATGCAATCGGTAATCACCTTTTAAAAGAAAAGCCCAACGCTAGGATTCGCTATATTCACGCAGAACAGTACGTGTCTGATGTAGTTCGAGCCTATCAACAAAAGGCGTTTGATCGATTTAAGCGCTACTACCACTCGCTAGACCTCCTGTTGATTGATGACATTCAGTTTTTTAGCGGCAAGTCTCGCACACAAGAAGAGTTCTTCTATGCCTTTGAGGCGCTTTTAAGCAACAAGGCCCAGGTCATTATTACTAGTGACACCTATCCAAAAGAGATGGCAGGCATTGATGATCGACTCATCTCCCGCTTTGATTCTGGCTTAACGGTGGCAATTGAGCCCCCAGAGCTTGAAATGCGTGTGGCCATTTTGATGAAAAAAGCGGTAAGTGAAGGCATCCCCATGAGTGAGGATGTGGCGTTTTTTGTTGCCAAACACCTACGCTCAAATGTGCGGGAGCTTGAGGGGGCATTACGTAAGATTTTGGCTTTTGTACGCTTTCATGGTCGAGAAGTGACTATTGAGGTTGCCAAAACAGCCCTAAAAGACCTGCTCTCAATCCAAAATCGCCAAATTTCAGTAGAAAACATCCAAAAAGCGGTGGCAGATTTTTATAGTATCAAGGTGGCAGACATGTACTCTAAAAAGCGTCCTGCCAATATTGCACGTCCGCGTCAGATAGCAATGTTTATGGCTAAAGAATTGACTCAAAAAAGCCTGCCTGAGATAGGTGAATTGTTTGGTGGGCGTGACCATACTACTGTTTTACACGCTGTTCGGAAGATTACTGAAGAGCGTTCACATGATAGCCAGCTCAATCACGAAATCCATGTGATTGAGCAAACATTGAAAGCTTAATTTATTAGCCTGTGGATAAGGTTGTGGACAACCCTAGGGATAAGTTTGGGGATTGTGTGTGGATAAATTGTGGAAAGCTCGCGCTTCATGCAAAAATAGGGTGCTGAAT
>CAILON010000068.1 GCA_903835865.1 uncultured beta proteobacterium | reverse complement strand
CAACGCGCGTTAACAATGGCGCCAAATGTGCTGCTGTTAGAGGTGCACTTGCAGTGGCAATACCTGCACGATTTACAGCAGAAGCAAATTCACCGGCAATTAAATTGGCAGCAGCTTTTGCTAATGACTTTCCAACAATAGCCAGCAGTGCTTCAAACACTTGGGCAATGTCACGATCTTGCGTCAACAACTGCGCATCGTAGGCACTCAAGCCATATTCGTTTTGCCATTGTTCGCTTAGCTGTGCGGGTAACGTTGGCATCTGACTGCGCACCTGAGCAATCCAAGCATCATCAATGACCACTGGCAGCAAATCTGGATCTGGGAAGTAGCGATAGTCGTTGGCATCCTCTTTACTGCGCATGCTGCGAGTTTCCCCGCGATCGGGATCGTACAGGCGCGTCTCTTGCACAACCGTGCCACCATCTTCAATCAATTCAATCTGACGACGCACTTCATACTGAATTGCCTCTTCTAGAAAACGGAATGAGTTGAGATTCTTAATCTCGCAACGCGTACCAAACTCCGCCTGTCCTTTTGGTCGAACTGAGACGTTGGCATCACAGCGGAAAGAGCCTTCTTGCATATTGCCATCGCATACGCCCAACCAAACCACTAGGGTATGCAAGGTCTTTGCATAAGCAACGGCCTCTGCAGCGCTCCGCATGACGGGCTCAGTCACGATTTCTAGGAGGGGGGTGCCTGCTCGATTGAGATCAATACCACTAGAAACCTCGCCGTGAGGCCCAATAAAGCCTTCTTCATGCACTGACTTGCCTGCATCTTCTTCCATGTGGGCGCGGGTCAACTCAACGACTTTGACTTCATCGCCAACCAGAATCTCTAGATGGCCGCCCACTACTACCGGAATTTCAAATTGGCTAATTTGGTAGCCCTTAGGCAGATCAGGATAAAAATAATTCTTGCGGGCAAAAATACTAGCTGGGGAAATTTTGGCGCCCACAGCTAAACCAAAACGAATCGCATGCTCAACAGCCTGACGATTGAGTACAGGTAAGACACCAGGCAAAGCCAAATCTACTGGACATGCTTGTGTGTTGGGCTCAGCACCAAAACGTGTGCTGGCACCACTAAAAATCTTGGATTGTGTTTGCAACTGTGCGTGGGTCTCTAGACCGATAACGACTTCCCATTGCATCATGCCACCCCGCCAGCTTGTCGCAAATGCCAATCACTGGCCTGCTGATATTGATGTGCCACTTGTAATAAGCGCGCTTCTGAAAAATAATTGCCAATCAATTGCATGCCAATAGGCAGATTTTTTGCATTAAATCCACAGGGCACACTCATCGCAGGCAGCCCTGCCAAATTGGTCGACAATGTATAAATATCTTCTAAATACATTTGCACAGGATCTTTTGACTTCTCCCCCAAGCGCCAGGCTACATCAGGCGCTACTGGGCCAAGGATCACATCACACTCATTAAATGCTGCCTGAAAATCGGCAGCAATAATGCGACGAATTTTTTGCGCTTGCAAATAGTAAGCATCATAGTAACCATGACACAGAACATAAGTACCAATTAAGATGCGGCGTTTTACTTCAGCACCAAAACCTTCAGTGCGAGACTTCTGATACATATCACCAAGATCTTTGTATTCGTTGGCACGAAGCCCATAACGCACGCCATCAAAACGGCTCAAGTTACTAGAAGCTTCGGCTGGAGCTAAGACGTAATACACCGGGATGGATAATTTTGTTTTTGGTAGGCTCACTTCAACTAACTTAGCACCTAGATTTTCTAGAAGTTTGGCGGCCTCATTGACTGACTTTGCAACATCGCTTGCTAAACCTTCAGCAAAAAACTCTTTGGGTAAACCAACGCGCAACCCTGCTAATGGCTTTGCTGCATTTGTATTGCCTTCTTGCCAGTGTTCATTGAGATAGCGACCATAGTCTTCTCCCGAATCAGCCAAAGAAGTGGAATCGCGTGGATCATGCGATGACATGGCAGAGAGTAAGAGTGCGCAGTCTTCTGCTGTCTTACCCATAGGGCCTGCTTGATCGAGCGATGATGCATAAGCAATCATGCCGTAACGGGAAACACGCCCATAACTAGGCTTAATGCCAGTCAAACCACAAAAAGCGGCGGGCTGACGAATCGAACCACCAGTGTCTGTACCAGTAGCAATTGGAGCCAGGCCTGCAGCAACAGCGGCCGCTGATCCGCCAGAGGATCCACCAGAGACATGCTCAGCATTCCAGGGATTTAAGACGGGTCCATATGCGGAATTTTCATTAGAAGAGCCCATTGCAAACTCGTCCATATTGGTCTTTCCAAGACAGACCATGCCAGCACCATTGGGATTGGACTCATCGGGAATTCCCAGATTGGCAACAACCGTGGCGTCGAAAGGACTCTGATAGCCGGCCAAGATTTTGGAGGCGGCAGTGGACTTCCAGCCCCGGGTTACAAAGACATCCTTGTGGGCAACTGGGATGCCAGTTAACTTACCTGCTTTACCAGCAGAAATTAGAGAGTCTGCTTTAGATGCTTGCTCTAAGCTTAAGTGAGCATTCACATCAAGAAAGGCATTCCAGCGCTTTCCCGCTTCAATTCGGTCTAAAAAGTACTGGGTGAGCTCAGTACTTGAAACCTCTTTTGCAGCCAAGGCTTTGGCCATTAAGGTGATGGGGGTATTGTGCCAACTCATTCAATCACCTTTGGCACTAGGAAGTATCCGCCATGCTGTGCAGGGGCGGATTGCATATTTTCAGCGCGGTGATCGGACTCAGTAACTTGGTCTACCCGCAATGGCTGGGCTAACTCGCGTAAAAATAGGATTGGGTGGGCAAGGGGCTCTAAGCCGCTTGTATCAACTGCCTGCATTTCTTCCACCAAGGAAAAGACGGCCTGCAATTGAGGCAAAACTGCCTCGGCTTCTGCCTGATCTAACTCAAGTCTAGAAAGGTGCGCAATGCGCTGGACATCATCAAGTTTCATGGGGCGTGGGGTATCATTCCTATATATTTTTATTAACTTCTACTATTTTCCCACTACATCATGTTTGGTTTTTTCCGCAGCTACTTTTCCAATGACCTAGCCATCGACCTAGGAACCGCCAACACCTTAATTTACATGCGTGAGCGAGGTATTGTCCTCGATGAGCCGTCTGTTGTGGCAATTCGCCAAGAAGGTGGCCCAAATGGCAAAAAAACCATTTTGGCCGTTGGAAAAGAGGCAAAAGCAATGTTGGGTCGCGTTCCTGGAAATATTGAGGCGATTCGCCCCATGAAAGATGGCGTTATCGCTGACTTCACCATCACCGAACAAATGCTCAAGCAATTTATCAAGCTTGTGCACGAAAGCAAACTTTTAAAACCAAGTCCCCGCATCATCATTTGCGTTCCTTGCGGATCGACCCAAGTTGAACGTCGCGCAATTCGAGAATCTGCATTAGGCGCTGGCGCATCACAAGTATTTTTGATTGAAGAACCAATGGCTGCCGCAATTGGTTCTGGCTTACCCGTTTCTGAAGCTGCTGGTTCAATGGTAGTAGATATTGGTGGTGGCACAACTGAAGTTGGCGTGATGTCATTAGGCGGCATGGTGTACAAAGGCTCCGTGCGTGTTGGTGGAGATAAATTTGATGAAGCGATCACCAATTACATTCGTCGTAACTACGGCATGTTGATTGGCGAACAAACTGCTGAGTTAATCAAGAAGACAATTGGCTCTGCATT
>CAILON010000067.1 GCA_903835865.1 uncultured beta proteobacterium | reverse complement strand
CGTCTTAGCTGAAACAATTTGTAAAGCTGTTGGCCAATCCGTTTGGGTTACAGATGAAAAGTTGATGGATGCCGTCACTGCAGTTTCTGGCAGTGGTCCTGCTTATGTTTTTGCATTCTTAGAAGCAATGCAATCCGCTGGTGAAAAATTAGGCTTAGATGCAGATACCTCTCGCAAGTTGGCTTATGCCACTCTTGAGGGCGCTACTCAACTAGCTCAAAACTCTAGTGAATCGGCAAGCGTATTACGCGAGAGAGTCACATCCAAGGGCGGCACAACAGCGGCCGCTTTAGAAGTCTTAAATCAAGATGGTTGGCATGCCATTTTAGAAAAAGCCATTGCTGCAGCAGATCAGCGCGGCAAAGTCATGGGCGATGAATTAGGTAAGAGTTAAGCTCAAGCTAATTCAGACTCAAGCCCAAGACAATTCCCAAGAACAAAAATCCGCCCAACCAATTGTTGTGGCGAAAAGCTTGGAAGCATTCTTCTCTTTTACGAGTTGATACTAATTTCATATGATAAATAGCGCATCCTAGCGCTGCAAACCAGCCTATCAAGAAGTAATTACTCAAACTGGCTAGGTTGGCCACCCACAACTGACTCAGAAATAAGATGGCATAGCTTAGGCCGATAGCAAGAACATCATAGCGACCAAAGGTGATTGCTGAAGTACGCAAACCGAGTCGTAGGTCATCGTCTCTATCGACCATGGCATAAGCCGTGTCATAGGCAATAGCCCAAAAGATATTGCCAACAAATAAAACCCATGCTTCTAAAGGAATGAAATCCAAGACCGCAGCGTAAGCCATGGGAATACCAAAACCAAATGCAATCCCTAGGATAGCCTGAGGCATCGCAAAAAAACGTTTTGTAAAAGGATAGATAAACGCAACTAACAAAGCCAATACGGATAACTGTTTAGTGAAAGCATTCAGAGGCTGAATTAATAAAAATGCGAGCAAGGACAAGGCCAGCGCTACGCCCACAGCTTCTTTACCTGAAATCTTGCCGCTGGTTACTGGGCGCCCTTGTGTTCTTACTACATGCCGATCAAAGTCGCGATCAGCATAGTCATTCATTGCGCAACCAGCACTACGCATTAAAAAGGTTCCAAGAACAAAGATCAGCAAGACGGAAATATTCGGTTTGCCACTACTCGCTAGCCACAAAGCCCATAGGGTAGGCCATAACAGCAAGAGCGTACCAATGGGTTTATCCAACCTAATAAGGTATGCATAAGAGGTGAGGCGGTCAATCAAAGCCATAGCGTAATTATCATGCCTTTAGAAACTCGGCTCGAGATCCCAGCCAGCGCTCTAAGTGGCGCTCTACGATATCGCCATGATCGGCTAAGAGGCGATCAGCGGCCTGCTGTGCTAACTCGATCAACCAAGCATCACGCTGCAAATCTACAAAGCGCAACATAGCGTCGCCTGACTGCTTTGCTCCTAAAAGTTCGCCGGGACCGCGCAGCGATAGATCCCGCTCGGCAATCACAAATCCATCAGAGATTTCTCGCAAGGTCTGTAAGCGCTCCTTGGCTGCCATTGAAAGCGGCTCTGCGTACATCAAGATACAAACCGAGTCAGCCGACCCCCTACCCACTCGTCCACGCAATTGATGAATTTGGGCGTATCCAAAGCGCTCAGCATGCTCAATAACCATTAAGGCTGCATTAGGTACATCCACTCCGACCTCAATCACGGTAGTGGCTACTAATAGCTGGATTTCATTTGCCTTAAATGCCGCCATCACAGCTGCTTTTTCTTCCGCCTTCAGACGTCCATGCACAAGCCCCACCTTGAAGCCAGGCAAGGCTTGGGTTAACTGCTCATAACTCTCTACAGCCGTTTGTAACTGAAGTACTTCTGACTCCTCAATCAATGGACAAACCCAATAGGCCTGCAAACCTTTTTCTAACCAGCTTTGCAATCCACTAATGACTTCATCTCGACGGCTCGCCTTCACAACCTTGGTTGTAATGGGCTTGCGCCCAGGAGGCAATTCATCAATCACTGATACATCTAAATCTGCGTAGTAGGTCATCGCAAGAGTGCGTGGGATAGGAGTAGCAGACATCATTAATTGGTGACAGTAGAACAATTCAGAGCCAAGGCGCTGTTGAATTTCTAAACGCTGTCTGACGCCAAAGCGGTGCTGCTCATCAATCACCGCTAAACCTAATTTAGAAAAATGTACGCTCTCCTGAATCAAGGCATGGGTACCAATAATGAGCTGGGCCTCACCGCTCTCAATCACTTCTTGAGCAAGTCTTTTTTCTTTTGCTTTTAAGCTGCCAGATAACCAAGCAATCTTGACACCTAATGGCTCAAACCACTCTTTCATCTTCAGATAATGTTGCTCAGCCAAGATCTCTGTTGGTGCCATAACCGCTGCTTGATACCCGTGGTCCATGACACGTGCGGCAGCCAGCGCAGCCACTACCGTCTTGCCGCTACCGACATCCCCCTGTAGTAGCCTGTTCATTGGAAATGATTTTGATAAGTCATCTCCAATCTCACTCCAGACACGATCTTGTGCCTTAGTTAAGGTAAACGGCAATACCTTCATTAACCCAGCTTCAATGCTCGCCTCCTCTTTTCTTAATTTTGCAAAACTGGGTGCATGGCGCTCTCTGCGAATCGCATGAGCTCGCTTTAGAGAGATTTGTTGTGCGAGTAGTTCTTCAAACTGCACACGTCGCCACGCAGGGTGTGTACGCTCGAGCAATGCTTGTGTATTGGCATCAGCTGGTGGTTGATGTAAATAGGTAATCGCTGCTTGCAGACTTGGCCAATCATTACTTGGTAAAAGCTGAGCCATTAATTGCTTAGGCAAGAACTCGGCCAAACTCTCTTGCAAACTGGGATCTCGTAGTGCTTGCGACACGGCTTTGCGAATGATTGTCTGAGAAATTCCAGCGCTAGCCGGATAGACCGGAGTAAGACTCATCGGCAAGGGCGCATCAGGAGCAAGAGCGCGCACAGTAGGGTGCACCATCTCAGCACCCTGAAATCCATCACGCACATCGCCACGGACCCGAACATGGGTGCCGACAGCCATTTGTTTTTGCTGACTTGGATAAAAGTTCAGAAATCGAAGCTGTAGGGTTTGGGTGTCATCCTCAATCGTGACCAGCATTTGCCTTCTGGGCCTAAAGAGCACTTGATTGCGGATCACCACACCTTGAGTTTGGACTGCATTAAACCTACCGTGACTGATGGCTTCCTCAATCGTCAGTAATTCTGTTTCATCCTCGTAACGAGATGGAAGATGCAAAGCAAGGGCCATTGGGCTATCTAAACCCATTTTTTGGAGGGAAGTTGGCGCTGGTTTAGTAGTCATCGTTAAAATCTCATACCTGATGGTAATGCTATGCAACTCTCTGACTTCAATTACGAACTTCCCAACGATCTAATCGCTCAACATCCCTTAGCGAATAGAACCGATAGTCGCCTCCTGGAACTCAGGCCCGACGAGGATAAACACGTCCAATTGGTAGACCGTCAGTTTAGAGAAATACTTGACCTTGTGAAGCCAGGGGATTTATTGGTATTTAACGATACCAAAGTCATTCCTGCTCGCCTGCATGGCAAAAAGCAAACGGGCGGGCTTGTTGAACTTCTCATTGAGCGCATCAGCGGCGAACAGCAAGCCTGGGTTCAAATTCGCGCCTCCAAGGTACCTAAGATCGGATCGATTGTGCAAATTCACAATCAGGCTGGCGAAACATTTGAAGTAGAAATGATTGGCTATGACGGACGCTTCTACGAAGTCCGCTTTCCAGAGAATGTGTTTGCACTGCTTGAGCGCTTTGGTGAGCTTCCTTTGCCACCCTATATTGAGCACCAACCGGATGGGGAGGATGCGCAGCGCTATCAAACGGTAGTGGCAAAGAATCCAGGAGCTGTTGCTGCACCTACCGCAGGACTGCACTTTGATGAGCCCATTCTGCAGCAACTACAGGATTTGGGAGTCAACCATGCAACCGTTACCTTGCATGTTGGCGCAGGAACATTCACCCCCGTTCGTGAAGAAGATCTGTCGAAGCACAAGATGCATTACGAGTGGTTTTCTATTCCCGACGCAACTCTACAGACGATTGAAGACACTAAGCGTCAGGGCGGTCGCATCATTGCAGTGGGCACCACCAGCCTCAGAGCCCTAGAGAGTCATGCCATTACTGGCCAAAATAGTGGCGAAACCAATCTCTTTATTACGCCTGGCTTTCAATTTAAAACCGTAGATTGCTTGTTAACGAACTTTCATCTGCCAAAATCCACCTTACTAATGTTGGTAAGCGCTTTTGCGGGAGCGGACAATATCCGCATCGCCTATCAACACGCCATCCAACAACAATATCGTTTCTTTAGTTATGGAGATGCGATGTTTTTATACCGACTCGAGACTACAAAGTTATGACCAAACCTGTTCACTTCAATATCTTGGCACGCGACTCACAAAGTCCAGCGCGCCTTGGTCAGCTCGATCTTCCCCACGGGAGTGTACAAACCCCGATCTTCATGCCAGTAGGCACCTATGGCACCGTAAAGGCCATGACGCCACGAGATCTTGAGGAAGCCAAAGCGCAAATTATTCTTGGTAATACTTTTCATCTTTGGCTTAGACCTGGAATAGATGTCATCAAAAAACATGGTGGCTTGCATCGCTTTATGGGCTGGGACAAACCTATCCTTACTGATTCGGGTGGCTTTCAAGTATTTAGCTTGGGAGCACTTCGTAAGATTTCTGAAGAAGGCGTGACCTTTGCATCACCCATTAATGGAGACAAATTATTTATGTCTCCCGAAGTCTCCATGGAGATTCAGGCAGTGTTAAACAGTGACATCGCCATGCAATTTGATGAGTGCACCCCATATGAACTAAAAGGACAAGCCACTTCTGAAAAAACAGCGCGCGCCTCACTAGAGATGTCATTGCGTTGGGGTGATCGCTCTCTAAAACGCTTTCGGGAACTGGAAACTGGGAATGGTCTCTTTGGCATTGTCCAAGGTGGCATGTTTGACAATCTGCGGGAATTTTCTCTAGACGCAGTAAGTCAGCAAGGATTCGATGGCATTGCCATTGGGGGACTTTCAGTTGGAGAGCCTAAGCCTGAATTTGAACGTATTCTGAATTTCACAGCACCCAAACTGCCAGAGCATATGCCGCACTACCTCATGGGAGTGGGAACGCCAGAAGATTTAATCTTGGGGGTTAGCCTTGGCATTGATATGTTTGATTGCGTAATGCCTACACGCAATGCGAGGAATGGTTGGTTATTTACCCGTTTTGGCGACCTCAAGCTACGCAATTCTGGCTACAAGGACGATGATCGCCCAGTAGACCCCACCTGTGCTTGTTATACCTGCCAAAACTTCACCAGATCCTATTTAAATCACCTCCAAAAGGCTAATGAGATTCTTGGATCCCAGCTCAATACCATTCACAATCTCTCCTACTACCTGCAATTAATGACCGAAGTTCGAGAGGCCCTAGGAAAGGACCGTTTTAGCGCCTATCGCGAGGAATTCCGCAGCAATCGCCAGCGTGGCGTTGAGCCCGGGCAGGATTAATAGCCTTTCAGAGGGCTGGACTCCTCCAAATCACCTCCAAAGCCCCACACAGTTTAGAATTGCGGGTTTACGGCTTTGCTTAAAAGCCTAAAACTAAAGCAGTTCCCAAATAGTCTTTAACGGAGGTTTTATATGTGGATTAGTAATGCTTTTGCCCAAGCTCCATCTCTGGGCACAGATTCAAGTGGCTTGATGAGCTTTCTTCCCCTGGTTTTGATGTTTGCAGTTTTGTACTTCATCATGATTCGCCCACAAATGAAGCGTCAAAAAGAAACCAAAGCAATGCTCGGAGCATTAGCAGTTGGCGATGAAGTAGTTACTGTTGGCGGCATCATGGGTAAAGTCACTGCATTAAAAGATGATGTAGTCACTGTTGAAATTGCTTCTGGTACTGAAGTGCAAATGCAAAAAGGCGCTATCACTACTGTTTTGCCAAAAGGCACTCTGAAGTCCGCTTAATTAGTTAGTTGAAAAGTATCTCAAAATGAATCGCTACCCTCTCTGGAAATATCTAGTTATCGCCGTTGCTTTACTGATCGGTGGACTGTATTCATTACCGAATTTCTATGGAGAGGCGCCTGCAGTTCAAGTCTCGTCCGCCAAACCAACCATCAAGGTTGATTTGGCGACACAGGCTCGTGTTGAAAAAATTCTGTCAGAAGCTGACATTGCTAACACTGGTATCTTTTTTGAAGCAACTGCTAATGTTGGCTCTATCAAAGTTCGTTTTAACAATACTGACATTCAACTGCGTGCTCGCGACCTCTTGCAGCAGAAATTAAATATCGATCAAAACGATCCAAACTTTACTGTTGCACTCAACCTACTCTCCAATACCCCGGGCTGGTTGAATGCATTGAATGCTCTTCCGATGCCCCTAGGTCTTGACCTACGTGGCGGCGTCTACTTCCTCCTGCAGGTAGATATGAAGGGGGCAGTACAAAAGAAAGTGACTTCTTTAGCCACCGATATTCGTACTCAATTGCGCGATAAGAATGTCCGCCATCAAGGTATTGAACGTGGTGTAGATTCCATCACAATTAATTTTGGTAGTACAGCTGATGCAGATGCAGCACGCACAGTGCTTATGACTGTTCAACCAGAATTGATTTGGCAAGTGAGGCCTACTGGCCTCTCACCAAAATTGGTTGGTGAATTTAAGCCAGCCGCATTAAAAGAAATCCAAGATAACGCCGTCAAACAAAACATCATTACTTTAAACAAACGCGTTAATGAATTGGCTGTGAAAGAACCAGTAATTCAACAACAAGGTGCAGAGCGCATCGTCGTACAACTACCAGGTGTGCAAGATACTGCGCGTGCTAAAGATATTATTGGACGCACCGCAACCTT
>CAILON010000066.1 GCA_903835865.1 uncultured beta proteobacterium | reverse complement strand
TGTGTGAAGATGCATGGCATGCAGGTCCTGCGCAACAAGCGTACGCCGCAGGTGCGCAAGTGCTGCTTGTTCCCAATGCGTCACCCTATCACCTCAAAAAAGAAGCCTTACGCATTGAAGTGCTGCGCCAGCATATTGCTCTGACAAAAATGCCCCTGGTATACGTCAACGCTGTTGGTGGCCAAGATGAATTGGTCTTTGATGGCGGCTCCTTTGCATTAAATGGCAAGGGTGAAGTGGTGATGTCTATGCCTCAGTTTGAAGTGGGTCTTGGAACTGTAGAAATTAATTCTGCTGCACAACTCCAAAAAGGTTTGATTACCCTAGCTCAAAGCGTAGAAGCCCAAGCGTATCAAGCGCTAGTGTTGGGCGTACGGGACTATGTCAACAAGAATCGTTTCCCAGGCGTCATTATTGGCTTATCGGGTGGCGTTGATTCTGCTTTGGTTCTAGCCATTGCCGTGGATGCCTTAGGCGCAGATAAAGTGCGCGCCGTCATGATGGCGTCACGCTATACAGCAGACATCTCTTGGATTGATGCCCGTGAAATGGCTAAAAATCTTGGCGTGCAATACGATGAGATCCCCATTAGCGGGCCAGTAGATGCGCTTGAACAATCTTTATCGGAGCAATTTAAAGGCTTAAAGCTTGACGCTACCGAAGAAAATCTTCAAGCACGTGTGCGCGGCACCTTACTCATGGCGCTCTCCAATAAAACTGGTCGCCTAGTTTTAACCACCGGCAATAAGAGTGAGATGGCAGTAGGCTATTGCACGCTTTATGGCGATATGGCTGGTGGCTTCGCTGTGATTAAAGATATTGCCAAGACTTTGGTCTATCGTTTGTGTGCTTACCGCAATCAAATTGCCCCCATCATTCCGGAGCGCATTTTGACTCGCGCCCCTTCAGCCGAATTACGCCCTGATCAAACCGACCAAGATAGCCTGCCTTCTTATGAAGTATTGGATGGGATTGTCGAGCGCTATATGGAGCAAAACCAATCCATAGCCCAAATGATTGCCGCCGGCTTCGACCCCGAAAGTGTTGAGAAAGTCACCCGCCTTATTAAGCTCAATGAATACAAGCGACGCCAGGCTCCTCCTGGGGTCCGCGTGACTACTCGGGCCTTTGGGCGTGATTGGCGCTATCCCATTACTTCGCAATTTAGAGCCTAAAGATCAAAATTTGCCCAATTTGCAAGCCAGCTCAAGTTCTAGGTATGATTACTGTATTAGGGGGAATAAATGAAATTAATTACATCAATCATTAAGCCGTTCAAACTCGATGAAGTGCGCGAGGCATTGGCTGAAGTAGGCGTTACTGGATTGACCGTAACTGAAGTTAAAGGCTTTGGTCGTCAAAAAGGTCACACCGAACTCTACCGTGGAGCTGAATACGTAGTCGACTTTTTACCTAAGGTCAAAGTGGAAGCAGTAGTTCCTACCGACCGAGTAGAAGCGGCGATCGAAGCTATTACTAAAGCAGCGCGCACTGGAAAAATTGGTGATGGAAAGATTTTTGTTACTGCAGTAGAGCAAGTTATTCGTATTCGCACTGGCGAAACGAACGAGTCAGCCGTTTAATTAACGCAACTGAGAATCTGATGGAGTTAAAGGCTGAGTAATCTCAGCCGACTCCAATACAATTGTTTTTCCAGTTGGATTTGATGGGCGCACTTTAGCGCCCTGGTAATACAAATCCACTTGATCTAAGCCAGCAGTCAACACCTTGAACGGTGCTTTGCCATAAACACTGACCCCCACACCGGGCTCCAACTGTTTATTCTGCACCTTACC
>CAILON010000065.1 GCA_903835865.1 uncultured beta proteobacterium | reverse complement strand
TTCTCCGGCTTTCGCTGCGCCCCCAGCTGCTGTTCCTGCTGGAGATGTATCCGTCCAGGGTGATTCAGCAGCATTACAAAATATTGGCCGGGCCATGCAGTCTCCTGATGCTCGTCCAGCCAATGCACCAACACGCAATAGCATCCAAAGCCAGCCTAATTTAGTGCTCCCCGATATGGGTGATCCTGGAGGCGATGCCTTAAGCCGTATTGATGAACGTAAGTATGGCGAAATGATCATGCGCCAGATTCGTCCAGATACGGATTATTCCAATGACTGGCCTCTCTACGATTACCTCAATCAAATGGAGCGTCGTTTATTGCAGGCGGCTAAGAAGTTACAACTGGGTGGTGCCAATGAGCAGGGAAGTGGCGCTTATAACTTTGAAATCTTCGCAGTAAAAGATAGCTCGATTAATGCATTTGCATTGCCTGGTGGATTTATTGGCTTTCATACGGGGCTGATTGTAAGTGCTGAGTCTGACTCTGAAGTTGCCTCAGTCATGGGTCATGAAACAGGGCATGTATTGCAGCGCCATTTAGCGCGTCAAATGGATAAGCAGGCAACCAATACGATGATTGCTATCGCAGGTATGGTGCTTGGGGCTCTAGCAATGTCTCGCAACCCTTCTGCTGGCGCAGGTCTGATGCAGGGTGGTCAAGCCTTAGCGGTGAGTAATCAATTGTCTTACTCAAGAGATGCCGAACGTGAAGCAGATCGCATTGGCTTTCAGATTCTGGATGCTAGTGGGTATGACGTAAATGGCGCCCCTGGTTTTTTCCAGCGATTACAAAAAATCACCGGCATTATGGATAGGGGTGTGCCAGGCTATGTCAGAACTCACCCGCTGACAACTGATCGTATTGCAGAAATGCAGGATCGCGTTCGGATGGTTCCCGCCAGAAATGTCCCCACAGGCGTTGAGTTTTATTTTGTGAAGGCCAGAGCACGACTTGAGCAGGCTGGTTCATCGAGCGGTCTATACGATCTACGCAATACTTTTGAAAGTCTGAGTAAGCAAGCGCCAATTGGTAAGCAGATGGAAGGCACATACGGCCTTGCTTTGATTGCACAGCGCCAAGGAAAAATAGATCAAGCAGAAACCTATTTGCAGCAAGCGCGCAAACTAGCGCAGACCGCAAGTGCACCTGGCTCACCGATTCTGAGACAAAGCTTATCTCTAGACATTACCGCTTCAGAATTAGCGCTAGCCAAAGGTAAAAATGATGAGGCTTTACAAATTGCCCATGCGACCCTCAATGCCTACCCCCAGTCCTATGCCGCTGGCGTAGCCATGATTAATGCTGAATTAAAGCTAGGTAAAACCAATGAAGCGATTAATTGGCTCAAGGCCAGGACCAGAGTTCAGCCTAATGAGGTGGTTTGGTGGTCGCTACTGTCCAATGCCTATGATCAGGCCAAAAATGTACCTCTGCGGCATTACGCCCTTGGGGAAAAGTACGCGCTAGAAGGTGCTTGGCCGTCTGCCATTGAGCAACTCAAGATTGCCAGATCTGCTGGCGGTGCCGATTTTTATCAGGGTTCGAGTATTGATTCTCGTTTACGCGAAATGCAAAGACAGTATCAAGAAGAGCTCAAAGAGCAGGCCAAAAATAAGCCTGGATAGTTTGTATTTTTATGCGCTAGGCTTGGCAAGGTAGTGAAAGCGTGTAGCTAACTCAGAAGAATGAATCGGCTCTAAAGGTAGTTGCTTGCCATGCCAATTCCAGGAACCTCCAAAACCACAAGCCTCTTCGCGAAGTGATGCCAGCTCTGAAAAAAGATCTAGGTCATGATCATGCAAGAGGGCGATGCTTTCACTTTCTTGGATAGAAAATTTACCTCGATCACTATCTTCGTAAATGGTTTGAGCAACTTTGCCGACGATATAAATATTTCCCTTCTCATCACTTAGCGCTGCTGTTGGGTCTATCGAACTCTGGCATTGCGTAAGTAGTTGTGTGCCTTGGGCGCTTGGAATAATTCTACTTATCCAGGGCGTGGCATCTAACGTAATAAAAACTCGCTGTGGGCCATTTTGAAAAAAGTATCGCCCTTCAGAAT
>CAILON010000064.1 GCA_903835865.1 uncultured beta proteobacterium | reverse complement strand
GCAATTGGCTGCCACCATGTTAAGTTCGCCACTATACGACGCCAAAATTCTTGAACGAGAAAAGCAACGCTCAATTACCAACTTACTTGAAGCAGAAACAAAGCCAGAATTTACATTGGAACGTCGTTTCAAAAAAATGGTTTATGGCAATAATCCTTTGGGCGATTCCCCAAGCGTTAAATCAGTCGGTGCGGTCAACGTTTCGGATTTACAACAATTTCATAAGACTTTCTATCGCGGTGATCGGATGATTGTCAGCATTGTTGGCGACGTTAGTCGTTCTCAGGCAGAGGAGATTGTGCAAGGTTTACTGCAAAAGATTCCTGCTAATGGACCAGCTATTGCGCAATTACCGCCATTGCCGCGATCTCCGGTAGAGCCTTTGTCTGAGCGTGAGATTCAGATTCCGTTTGACTCTCAGCAGGCCCATATTGCGATGGGTATGACAGCTATTGCCCGCAATAATCCGGATTACTTTCCTCTACTAGTGGGTAACTATGTACTGGGTGGCGGGGGCTTTGTATCGCGCTTGATGTCTGAAGTACGAGAAAAGCGAGGCCTTGCTTACAGCGTATTTAGTTACTTTGCTCCAGGTAAAGACACGGGTATATTTCAGGCTGGTTTACAGACCAAAAATGAACAGGCACCTTTAGCGCTTGAGGTCATGAGTACCACGATCGCTAAATTTATTGCCGAAGGTCCCACGCCATCCGAATTAATAGCGGCGAAGTCTAATTTAGTGAATGGCTTTCCTTTGCGCATTGATAACAATTGGAAACTCTTGGATAACGTTTCCTCTATCGCTTGGAATGAATTACCTATCGACACGCTAGACATTTGGACCAAGCAAGTGGAGGCAGTTACATTGGATCAAGTCAAGACCGCATTTCAAAAGTATCTAGCAATGGATCGCATGAAGATTGTTGTCGTTGGTGCTCAGAATAAAGTTGCCCGTTAGTAAGACATGAATAAAGTCGTTATTAAAAAAGGGCAAAAAGTAGAGCCTCCCAAAAAGGTGAGGGTCATTGGTGGAGTGTGGCGCAGTAGATTGCTCACCGTCATTGATTTACCTGGCTTGCGCCCAACTACTGATCGTATCCGCGAGACTTTATTTAATTGGCTTGGACAAGATTTAAGTGGGCTGCATTGTTTGGATTTATTCGCGGGTACAGGGGCGCTAGGATTTGAGGCCGCCTCCCGCAACGCAGAGGTGATTGTGCTTTTGGAGAAAGATAAAAAAGCCCATGCCCATT
The DNA here is from genome assembly GCA_903835865.1 of uncultured beta proteobacterium. Taxonomy (GTDB): domain Bacteria; phylum Pseudomonadota; class Gammaproteobacteria; order Burkholderiales; family Burkholderiaceae; genus Polynucleobacter. Next base: position 454 of record CAILON010000064.1, on the reverse strand, counting down.
TGCAAGCCAACTTCAAACTGCTGCAATCTTCTCCGGTAGCAGGCAAGGTTGAAATTTTGCATAGGGATGGTTTGGAGTTCTTGAAACAGCAAGCAGATCATTCGAGTAATTTGATTTTTATAGACCCTCCATTCCAAGATGCTCAATTATTGAACAATGCCCTGATTGAGGCAGCCAGGGTCTGTGATGACGCTCATGGTGGGGGGATTTATGTAGAGTTCCCCGCTAGTCGCACACGCGAGGAAGTAGAGTCCCTGCTCCCTGAGTGGCATTGTGGAAAATACTTAGAAGCGGGTGCCGTAAAAGCCTGTCTATTTCGGGGTAGAAGAGGCTAAACTCTTGCCTGTAGCTGATAAAGCCCTAGGAGATTTATGACTGTCGCTGTATATCCAGGAACATTTGACCCTTTTACTCGTGGTCATGAAGATTTGGTGCGTCGCGCATCGAGTATTTT
>CAILON010000063.1 GCA_903835865.1 uncultured beta proteobacterium | reverse complement strand
TGCCCTTCTCATCACTTAGTGCTGCTGTTGGGTCTATTGAACTCTGGCATTGCGTAAGTAGTTGTGTGCCTTGGGCGCTTGGAATAATTCTGCTTATCCAGGGCGTGGCATCTAACGTAATAAAAACTCGCTGTGGGCCATTTTGAAAAAAGTATCGCCCTTGAGAATCCCGCGCATAGTTTCTGGAGATAAATTCATTCAAAGCCTGATGCACAATGACTTGGCCGGGAAGGTGATTTTGCTGGGTAAATTCATCACGCATACGCCATTGGCCACGGCGATCTAATGCTAGCCAGCCATAGCAATCAGGGACATTGGGCCACTTAATCAGTGAGCGAAGGACTTGCTCATCCATTGCGGGAGAGTGTTGAGTGTGGAGTATTAATGCAGGCCGTGTGGCGTTGAAGGGGCATCAAAAGTATCTTCAGTGGAGTGGCTCGCGTGTAGATGGGCAATACGCCATCCCTGACTATCTTGCAATAAAACTAGAGTGATGTTTAGAAAAAACTCTGCTTCAATTTGATCTGCCTTGAGGTGTACTGCTTCAGTAGTGTCATAAATAGCAGCGCCCAAGATGGTATGACTAATGCAGGCAATGGGCTCTAAAAATAAAGGCTGTTTAGAGAGGAGCCTTTCTAGACCTTTGCGAATCTCTGCATGACCACTTAAGCGGTGACCTTCTGGCAGAACACAGGTAATGGAGTCATCATCAAGCCAGATATCTAAGGCGCCCTGAACATCACGATGTTTGAGGGCATCGCGCCAAGCATCAACGACATCATCAGCATTATGAAAAAGTCTGGCAAGTTTTGTCATGGGTAGGAATTGGGTTGGAGGTTACTGCTGCAATGTATTGAGTGTAGCCAATACTTGTTGCGGAAGAATGTCTTTTAAGCACTTTAAGTGACCTAGTGGGCATTCTCTTTTGTGACAAGGACTACAAGGCAGGTCTAGCCAAATGACTTTGGCTTTATCTGACAAAGGCGGGGTATGGGCTGGATCGCTAGAGCCAAAGATGGCTACCTGGGGCACTTTCAGGGCAGCGGCGATATGCATTAAGCCAGAATCATTGCTGATGACGGCTTTGCTCATCCCAATTAAGGCGATCGCTTCATCTAAAGAAGTGCTGCCACACCAGTTATGAATATTGGGATTGCGCTTTCCTAGGGAGCTAATCTCATTGGCAAGATTTTGATCCCCCTGGCTACCAATCAAAATGATGTGATTGTTAGGATTTGCTGCGATTAATTCTTGAGCAAGCGCTGCAAAGTGCTCTGTTGGCCAGCGCTTGCTCGGGCCATATTCAGCGCCAGGACACATGACATAAATAGAATCATGAATGTGGGCGTTTTGCAGTTTTTGTGTGACAGATTGTCTTGCGCTAGCCAATACATTTAAACGCGGAGTAATGACTTCGCTATAGCCTGACTTGCTTTCGGTTTTCGCTTCATCATTGAGAAGTGTGCTCAATGCAAGATAGTGCTCGACCATCGGTGGGCGATTGATTTTGCTTGGATTATCTAGCGCAACATTAATCAAGCCAAAGCGCATTTCACCACGGTAGCCAATGCGTAGCGGAATATTGGCTAACCAAGGAATGAGTGCAGACTTAAAGCTGTTTGGTAATACAAAACAGGCTTGATATTTTTTCTGGGTGATCTCTTTTGCAAGCTGCTTGCGTAACGCCCACTGCAATTGTTTGTGCTCAAACTTCGCCTCGATCACTTCGTTGACTTCAGAGCAAGCGCGATAAATGGGGGCTACCCAAGTGCTGGCAAGAACATCGATTGTGGAGTCTGGATAAAGCGCTTTGATGCTTGCCAACAAAGGCTGGGTCATCACGGCATCCCCAATCCAGTTTGGGGCAATGATCAGAATACCTGGCATGGGTTGTATCCCGATTCAGCGCTTTTCAGCGCCGCTCTGGTTTAGTGTCCGTGCGGCTCAGTGCCAGGAATCAGCTTGTACTCTGTCCCGCAATAAGGACACTTTGCTTCGCCTGTTTCGGTAATGTCTAAAAACACGCGAGGATGTGAGTTCCATGCTGGAGTCTTATTGGTAGGGCAATGCAATGGTAGATCTTTGCCATCCACCATCAGTGCTTGAGCTTGAGTCATATTCTGATTCCTGATTACTTAAATGTTACTTAACGTAGGTAAGCCACGATTTGTATTGATCGTTTCTGCCATACACCGCATCAAAGTAGATCTTCTGAATTTTCTCTGTAATCGGGCCACGCTTACCGTCACCAATCGTGCGGTCATCGAGTTCACGAATTGGAGTCACTTCAGCAGCAGTACCAGTGAAGAACGCTTCGTCAGCAGAATAGATCTCGTCACGAGTAATGCGCTTCTCGCGCAACTCAAGACCAAGGTCTTTCACGATATCAATAATGGAGTCACGCGTAATACCATCCAAGCAAGAAGCTAAGTCTGGCGTATACACAATGCCATCACTCACCATGAAGACGTTTTCGCCAGAACCTTCAGAAACATAACCTTCGGTATCCAGAAGAAGCGCTTCGTCGTAACCGTTCGCAGTCACTTCTTGGTTCGCCAAAATGGAGTTGATGTAGTAGCCAGATGCTTTAGCGCGTACTAGGGAGGAGTTCACAAAGTGACGTGTAAAGGAGGAAGTCTTGACGCGAATACCTTTATTAATACCGTCCTCACCCAAGTAAGCACCCCATTCCCAAGCAGCTATTGCCGTATGGATAGTGTTGCCTTTAGGGGAGATGCCAAGCCTTTCGGAGCCAATAAAGATAATCGGGCGGATATAGCAAGCTTCCAACTTATTGCTGTTAACCACATCAATAATGCCTTTGGTGATCTCTTCCTGGCTGTAAGGCATATTCATTTGGAAGATCTTGGTGCCGTTAAACAGGCGTTTAACGTGCTCTGGGAGGCGGAAGATGGCTGTGCCCTGTGGGGTTTTATAGGCACGGAT
>CAILON010000062.1 GCA_903835865.1 uncultured beta proteobacterium | reverse complement strand
GTGAGGCCTCTGAATATGCACTTTCAATTTGCGCAGGATTTTTTACAGGGTACTGGATTGAAAATTGGCGGCATTTTCAACAGAGCAGTTCAAGAAGAAAAATCAACCTCAGTTTGTTATTGGAAAAAGACAGCAAGGGGCAATTTAAGATTACTGGCATTTCTGAACAGGTGCAAACCATTGCTGCCCTAATTGCGCCTGTTGTTTCAGCTGGCACTGCTGTTTATTCAGGATTGAAAATTTTTATTGGATAGCACTAACGCATAAAAGAGCGTGCAGTTCAATTGTTGAGGTAAAAATCACCAACTACTTGATCGTAAATTGACGGTACTTGATCGTGCCCAACAGATTTGGCTGCTTCAACTACCTTTCGGCGCACCTCACGAATCATGCTATCAACTCGTATAGCTGGCGTCTTCATTTCGTTTAAAAGCATCCTAGTGAATAAGCCATTAGGATTTTTGTCATTAGGGCCAAGTTTGTCTAAGGCCTGCTGACCCGAACCCGCTGAGAAAATGATCATCTGACCTGTCGCTGCGGTGGTTGGTGCTAAACCTCGACTTCCCATATTTCTACCGGCCTTAGGAAATGGATTGTCGCGACAAGCATCAATGATCGCCAGTGTCAGTTTGACTTTCTTTTCATTCATATCGTCAAGAATTCGCTGAAGCTGAATGGCATCATCGCGTACTTGATCTTCACTCTCGCCTTTGATGTCTGTAGGCAAAAGGTAGTTGGTAGAACCAATCTGCACTCCATGACCTGCATAGAAGATCACAACTTCATCGCCACCTTCAATATCATTCTTGAATTGGCGCAATGTGGCCTTCATCTCTTTTTCGTTCAGATCATTTTTGATCACCACTTTGTAGCCAATCTCAGTCAGCGTTTTTCCAACGGCGTTGGCATCGTGACGTGCATTTAACAGTTTGGTGACGCTGGAGTAGTTGTCGTTACCGATAACCAACGCTTTGCGTGTAGAGGTTGCAAGCACGGCATTGTCTTTTTTCAGCTTTGTAATTGCCAACTCTTCTTTAAGCTTGGCAAGTTCAAGGTCTTTTAACTTCGCAGATTCTGCAATGGCTTCAAGCTCTTTAATTCTATTCAGTTGGGTACTTCGCTCTTGTTCACGCAGTCGTGTCTCTTGAGCAATTCGTGTTTGCTCCTTTTGCTGAGATTCAAGGGCTATGCGTTGTTGCTCTTTGAGATTGGATTCTTCAGCCAATCGTTTCAGATCACTAGCTTTCTGTTCAGCCAGAAGCCTGTCTTGTTCACGCAGTCGTGTCTCTTGAGCAATTCGTGTTTGCTCCTTTTGCTGAGATTCAAGGGCGGCAGCAATGCGTTGTTGCTCAGATCTTGCTGTTTCAGAAATAGTGGCTACGCTGTTTTCTTTCTTCTCCTGGGCTACTTGAGAAATAACTGGATTCAAACTATTGGGATTTGCTGTTGCTGTGTGTTGAGCTTGAAGGACAGCTTCGTTAGATTTTTCTTTTAGGTCGTTAATTAAACTTGCAATTGAAGCTCCACCCAAATAGTTTAACTTCCTCTGGTAACCAATTATTGATGAACTCGGTATCCAACTTTCCTTACTGTAAAACTCCTCGGCTCCTCCAGTTCCATCTAGCCTAATTATGAATCTATCTATGTCGCAAAAACTTTGCAATCGATTTGTAGGAGTAATTATTAAATACTCTTTCGTGTACTCAACTTTAGTAGCGCGCATGCGCAAACATTGGCTTGTACTACTTAAGCCAAAATAATAACCGTCATTTTTTTGGGTTAAGTATATGTTTGCCTGAGAATATTCGCCAGACATAAGCGCTGTAGTCATATTGTTGCGCACTTGGTATGCGAACTTC
>CAILON010000061.1 GCA_903835865.1 uncultured beta proteobacterium | reverse complement strand
TATGTCAGTAAGCCCATAAATGAATGATAAGGGCTTAAGCGCCTGTAAGCTGAGCCGGCAACCAGGAGTTCGCTAAGCAAGGTTCTGGGATATCAAAATGCTCTGGATAGGCAATTTTGGCCAAATACAGGCCATCAGCCATAAAGGTGGGCGCTGCTAAACGCCTATCTTTAGCCAGCAATAATTGGTCCATCCATTCGGGAGCTTGTCTACCGGTTCCAATTTGCAAAAAAGAACCTACTAAATTTCTCACCATGTGATGTAAAAAGGCATTACCCCGAATACGAAAATACAACCAAGGCTCTTGCGAAATAATTTCAATAGAGTAAAGCGTTTTTACAGGAGTTTTACTTTGACACTCTGAGGATCTAAAGGCAGAGAAATCATGCTCCCCTATTAAACACTGCGCAGATTTTTGCATGGCCTCAACATCAAACCATTTTTGAGGGGGTAGCAATAAATATCCGGCACGAGAATGAACAAGAGGTGCGCGACATGGACCAGCATGAAGAGCATAAATATAGGTGCGCTCAAATGCAGAAAAGCGCGCACTAAATACATTAGAAACTTCTTTGGCCCAATTAACGACAATGGACTTAGGTAAAAAGGAGTTAATCCCCCTCACCCAAGAAAAAGGATCGCGCTCTACATTGCTATCAAAATGCACTACCTGACCTAATGCATGAACTCCTGCATCGGTCCTACCAGCAGTAATTGTGCTGATGGGATGCGCCTTACTTGCCTGGTCTCCGATAAAAGCAGAAATTGCTTTCTCCAATTCATCTTGGACTGTATTACCGCTAGATTGCGTTTGCCATCCCGAGTACGTGCTTCCGTCATACTGGAGGCCAAGCGCTATTCGCATATGGAGCCTTAGGCCTTGCGATGATTAAGTTCGGACAATAGTTCCTGAGCTTCAATCGTCAATGCTAAATCCACCGAGTTGCTTACACGCAAAATTTCATCAAGGGATTTTTTAGCTGCAGCATAGTCTTCAATCGTTATATAAGCGCGTGCCAAATTAAGCTTGACGCGCAATGTATCTAGGAGTGGATTTGACTCAGGTGGCGTGGATATAGGTTTTTCGGATGCCCTGGATAAATCCAGATCAATTCCTGCAAATAAGGCTTTGGCACGTTCTGGCATTGCACGTGGCAATTGAGGCTCGTGCTTATCATCTGCATGATGACTAGGCGTCGCCCTAAATGCAGTAAGTTCTGTGCGACGAGAGTTACGAGCTAGAGCCCATAGCAATAATCCTGTCAACAGGATCAAACCAACTCCCAAAATAGCTGGGCCAAAGCCCCCTAGACCAAAATTATTTTCAACTGCTTTTTTCTCTTTTGATTTATCAAGCAAGCGCTGCAAGTCCGCAATATTTTTTTCTAGCTCACTGACGCGAGCCTTGGCTTGCTCAAGAGACTTTTCTTGAACAACCAGCTCTTCAGTAAAGCGCTTCTCTTCACTACTACCATCTGCACTTGAGCCAATCCTGAGGCGATCTTTTTGTGCAGCCTCAGCTGATTGACTTGCCCCTGGTTTTAATGAGGCTTCTTGGGATTTACTTCCGTCCTTACCTTCGCGCCACTGCTCGTTAGCATCAGCTACAAATTGATTAGCCTCTGCAGGGCTAATGGATCGCAAGAGGGCTTGACTAGGTTTATTTAACTCGG
>CAILON010000060.1 GCA_903835865.1 uncultured beta proteobacterium | reverse complement strand
GACCATAAACAATAGTTTGTAGTTTGCGGATTTTCATTATTTGTCTTCCTTTATGAATTATTAAGTTTTAACATTCGTATGCTGAGGAATAAATCAATGAAATTGGGTATTTAGTAGGGGTAAAGCAATTGGGAGTGAACGTCATATGACTGATAAATCTAACATAGAGCTTAAAAAGCAAGCTTTAACAGAAGGAGGGGAGATAAGCGAGCAATCAGAAATTCTTTCTCTTTCTGATAGTGAGCGTAGGGCTAAGTACGGTGCGAATGGCTCAAGGAAGGCTGCGCTTAGCAAGCGGGAAATGATGGAAGAGTTATCTCGTGAAAGATTTCCTTGGGAAGAATAAGGCCGCGCCAGAGCTAGCTTCATATCTTAGCTAGCAAAATAAGATACATTCAGAGATTAGGTTTAATAAAATCGAGAAGGTTGTTAATGAACTTATTCCGTATTCTTGTATTTCTGTCAGTAATTCTTAGTGGTGCAGTCAATTCCAAAACAAGCGAAGAAGAGAGTTCGAACGAATATTCTCAGGCTAGGCTTGAGGCCTATGCCATCCTCCAAACTTTAAATGCAAATCTTCTCGGAAGTAAAAGTGCTACACGGACACTACAAGTTTGGTGTGAAGATCATCAAATGGCAGATATCCCAAAAATAATTGCAATACGCGATACAGGCGTCAATAAAGAAGTAAGCCCAGAAATACGCAAGATGTTACAAGCAACGGCTAGCGATCCCATCGTATATCGCCGGGTTAAGCTCTATTGCGGAAAGCATGTTTTATCCGAAGCGGATAACTGGTATTTGCCTACACGTTTAACGCCTGAAATGAATAACTTATTAGCCGATACTGATACTCCTTTTGGAGTAGTTGTTCGTGAACTCAATTTTCATCGTCAGACTGAAAAAGTGGATTTACTCTGGCAGCCATTGCCAAAAAATTGGGAGCAAAAGAAGCGTATGCTGACTAACAAAAAGAGCCCCCTAGTCATTCCAGATTGGGTCCTGCAGCATCAGGCAATTTTGTTTTCCGATAAAAATGTGCCATTTAGTTATGTAATAGAAACTTACACTAAAGAGGTATTTGCATTCCCAGTGACTGACTTTAGCAAATAGTGCCACATAGTATTTTATTTACTTTATAGTGAGGATCAGCTCTTCATTTGGTGGGTCGGGTGAGATTTCGATTGCAAACATCAGGGCGAAGGCAAAAAAACTTCCTATCCCTGCAGATGAATCAATAATGTAAGGTTGGGGAAGACATGAAAAATATATTGATTGCTGTATTGCTTGGACTTGGGTTTTCTCATGCAGCATTCACACAAAGCGTTCCTTCAACAGCGGTGACCACGGATTCAGTGCCAATACTCGCTAAAGTATGGACAGGCGTAGCAGGAGATACTTCAATTGGGGCAATTAGTCGCAAAAATCCATTGCATTACTTGCATGTGGGCGAGGCTAAACAAGTCAAAGGCTGGAATACTTACGATAGCCCGGCATCGTTAACAGTCATTCGTCAAGAAGGTCGTCACCTTGAGCTGCAGTTTAAGAACCCTAAGTACCAGATTAATGAAGTTGCTACCCTATCGGCTGATGGCAAACAAATTCAAATTGCATCCAAAGAAGCTACGGGTCTTTTTACAATTGAGGGCGATAAAATTACGGGTTGCGGTACTAGTCAGGGCACGAATGGCTTATTTGGACATT
>CAILON010000059.1 GCA_903835865.1 uncultured beta proteobacterium | reverse complement strand
CGAAAGATTTGCCAATTCGAAAGTCCGCTGACTTGAGCCGCTTCTCGAATGTCTGGATTAATTGCTTCAAAAGCACGTTGGATAGGTTGAATGGCAAATGGCAAGTTGACGATGAGGGAGGCAATGAGAATGCCGGTGAAAGAAAAGACTAGCGGAATGCCAAAAAAGCTCTTGCCACCCAGGCCAACCAAAAGGTAATACCCCAAGACAGTTGGTGGCAGAACAAGGGGTAAAGCTAGAGCTGCCTCAACCCAGGGCTTGCTTCTATTTAGCCTTAATAAGGCATGGGCAGCCCAGACCCCAAAAGGGATGATCAGAGCTAAAGTCCATAAAGCTAGCTTTAACGAAAGAAGGATTGAATCCATATCCATGATTTCATTGTATTGCTAAGCAATATAGGGTATTTCACTATATCGATTTGACGAGTTCAAGAGTCCAATATATACGCATACACGCATATATACAAGGTGACGTACAAATTGAAATATAAGGTTGAAAAAGCGACGAAAGACCTATCTCCAAAACAGATGGAGAAGGTATTTTCTAAAGTGGCGTCCTATTTCAATGTGCTGTCAGACCCAGTCCGTTTACGCATCATGTATGCAGTATGTGCTGGAGAAAAATCCGTTTCTGAAGTTGTAGAAATGTGCGGCACAAGTCAAGCCAATGTTTCAAGACATTTATTGGCATTGCATAACGTTGGAATTTTGCTGAGGCGTAAAGAGGGTGTAACGGTTTATTACTCGATTGCAGATAACGCAACGGTAGAGATGTGTCAGACAGTCTGTGCAAAGATTGCTGAAGATATTCAATAAGTTTTTGCAGTAATTCACTTTATAAGTAGAGGTCAAATGACTAAGAAGCAAATTGAATTGAGCGCCCAGGATATTTCTGCTGTAGAGAAGCCTGTAAACAGAGCTCGATTAGTAAAGGCTCCTGAGCATTTCATTTCTCAGGACTTGATTGTTGATATCAACGCTAATGGCTTAGATGAAAACCGTCGAGGCTTTTTACGTAAAGGTTTTTTATCGGCTATAGGTGGAGCTGCTGCAAGCCTTTCTGCTCCTATGGCATTTGCTGCAGGTGAGGGCGACCCTGCAATCTTAGAAAAGCAAGAATGGCAGACTACCCTTGGTAAGAACGTTGCCACCATGCCTTACGGTGTGCCATCGATTTATGAAGCCAATTTAATTCGTCGTGAATCACCGGGCTTAACCCGTGTCTCAGCGGCTTCAGTAGCTTTTACACCATTACAAGGTTTGTTTGGAACGATTACTCCAAACGGTTTACATTTTGAGCGTCACCACCAGGGTTGGTACAACCTTAATCCAGAAACCCATCGCTTGATGGTCAATGGCATGGTGAAGAATGCGCGCGTCTTTACGATGAATGACTTGATGAGACTCCCTTCAGTCTCGCGCACTCACTTTATTGAGTGCGGCGCAAACACCGGCTTGGAATGGGGCAACGTTGCAGTACCTACAGTGCAATATACCCATGGCATGCTGTCTTGCTGCGAATTTACTGGCGTACCCCTAAAGGTATTGCTAGAAGAGTGCGGCGCTGATTTAAAAAAAGG
>CAILON010000058.1 GCA_903835865.1 uncultured beta proteobacterium | reverse complement strand
CTCTATTCATATGGCTGGAGAGCTTTTCAAGTCCATGACCAAAACCTATATGGTGCACTTGCCTTACAAAGGCAGTCCACCAGCTGTAACCGATTTAATGGCTGGCAACGTGGACATCATGTTTGATAACCTACCCTCTTCTATTAATTACATCCGTGCTGGACGCTTAAAAGCACTCGCTGTAACAAGTGCGAAACGGTCGCCTGCATTCCCAGAATTACCAACGATTGCCGAAGCTGCAAATTTACCTGGCTACGAAGCAACCTCGTGGTTTGGTATTGTTGGTCCAGCAAATATGCCTGCTGATATTTTGAATAAAGATAGCACGGAATTAATGGCTGCTATCAATAGTCCATCGGTCAAAGAAAAATATCTCGCCATGGGGGCGCAACCCGTTGGCAATACTCCCGCACAATTTTCTAGCTTTATTAAAGCTGAAATAGCCAAATGGACTAAGGTAGTTAAAGACTCCGGCGCAAAGGTTGACTAGTAGAGTGGCAATATCGTGTAGTGATATGCAAAAAGAGGAGCCTTGCTCCTCTTTTTTTATTCCTCAGACTTAAATACTGCTACTTAGCCAATTTTGACAAAAGCTTTGTGGGCGTAATTACTTCTGGATCCAAAACCAATTCAATCAGAGCGCCCTTATTGCTAGCTAAGGCCTTTTCAAAAACCGAAGCAAACTCCTCCGTTTTGTTGACGCGATAGCCCGGAATACCAAAGCTCTCAGCAAACTTCACAAAGTCTGGGTTAGTTAGGCCAGTTCCCATGACGCGTTTGGTAAATTCACGCTCTTGATGCATCCGTATGGTTCCCAACATGCTGTTGTTCACCACCAAAATAATGGGATAGGCTTCATATCTTGCTGCTGTTGCCAACTCCTGACAGTTCATCATGAAATCTCCATCGCCACAAACAGCAATCACCACTCTATTTGGTTCAGCAATCTTGGCAGCAATGGCTGCTGGAAGGCCGTACCCCATAGAGCCATTACTTGGAGCTAGTTGACTCTTAAATCCACCATATGGATAAAAACGATGCACCCAAGTAGCAAAATTTCCTGCGCCATTGGTAATAATGGCATCACGAGGAATGACTTGAGGTAATGAGGCCATGATCTGTGCCAACTGCATACTTCCTGGGACAGTTACTGGCTGTGACCATGCTAAGTATTCATTATGAGCAGTTTGCATCTGCATTCGATCATAGGAAGAGGCCATTTGGACATCTGCCAGTGCATCGCAGAAATTTTCTGGACTGCAGTTAATAGCAAATTCTGGACGATACACGCGACCTAATTCATCTGGGCTTGATAAAACATGAATGAGGGCATTCTTTGTCTGAGGGGGTATCAGAATGCTGTAACCTGCGGTTGTCATTTCGCCTAGGCGTTCACCAATCACCAACAAGACATCGGCTTCTTGAATGCGTTTGACTAGGGCTGGATTGGCTGCAATACCCAAATCACCGGCGTAGCAATCATCTTGATTGTCAATCAGATCTTGAGAGCGAAAGCTCGTTGCCACTGGCACACCTTCTCGTTTGGCCCATGCCTTGAGGCTGTCGCAGGCTGCTCGATTCCAATTACCACCACCGGCTAAAACCATTGGATTTTTTGCATTAGCAAATGCTTTCATGGCGCTCGCAAAGATCTGGCGATCTAAACCAGGCTGAACAATATGCGCTGCTGCTATGGGCTTTTCTTCATCTTGAAGGTACAGAACATCCTCGGGCAGAGCCAAAACAACGGGGCCTTTGCGGCCCGATTGGGCTATATGGAAAGCGTGCGATACAAATTCATCGATCCGATCAACCCGATCAATACTACCAACCCACTTTGCACATTCAGAGTACATGCGGCGGTAATCTACCTCTTGAAAGGCTTCGCGCTCGACCATATCGGTGCCCACTTGCCCAATTAATAAGACCATTGGAGTGGAGTCTTGATAGGCTGTATGAATCCCTACCATTGCATTAGAGGCGCCAGGTCCTCGGGTGACCATCACAACCCCTGGCTTACCGGTTAATTTGGCATAAGCCTCTGCCATGTAAGCTGCGCCGCCCTCTTGGCGACAAGTAATAAATTGAAATTGCCCTTGATCTACTAGTCCATCAAGTAGCGGTAAAAAACTCTCACCAGGGACGCCAAAGGCAATATCTACCCCCTGCCTTGCAAGCGCATTTGCCAATATTTGACCGCCATGCATGATTTTTTTGGTTGGCTCCATTGTTTTCTCTTACACTTTCCTTATGAATACGCTTTCTACCAGCACCTTAGCCGCTCTAGAGGAGATGTTGCAAAACACTGCACGCCCCGCGCCACCAGATTTTTTGCCGATACAACTTATTGGCAACAATGGTGTCAGTCAAACTATTGGACATCTTAATCCTGAATTTATTTCTTATCTCCAAGAAACCTTGGGGAGCAATCCAATCGACTTAGTTTCCATGGGGCCGGATCAGCTCAACATCACCCTTGGAAGACCTAGAGAATTGTCTGAAAGTCTTTATCAACTAGCCCAGAGGATGCGTTTAGGCGGCTTCATTCCCGGTTGGCGCAATGAAGACTTTGCGTGGCTTGATCAACATGGCCATAAATACTTTCGTTTAGAGCGTGCAGCATTTCGCACCTTTGGCTTTCGCAGTATGGCAACCCACATCAATGGCTATACCCAAAAAAATACCCTATGGCTTGGTAGACGCAGTGAAACAAAACCTACGGATCCAGGAAAACTGGACAATATTGCCGCTGGCGGTATTACTGCAGACGAAACTCCTTGGGTAAGCGCACGACGTGAACTATGGGAAGAAGCTGGGGTGCCCGCAAAGTTTGCAGACGAAATTGAACCTGTTGGCAGAATTCATATGCGCCGGCCAATACCTGGGCGAGGCTTTCATGATGAACTGCTCTATATTTATGATTTAGAGCTTGCCGATAACTTTGTACCCACAAATCACGACGGTGAAGTCAGTGGTTTTATTGAGATTTCCTTGGCTGAAGCTGCAGCCCGAATTTTGGCAGACGAGTTTACGAGCGATGCTGCCTTTGTTACTGCTGACTTTATATTGCGTCGCACCAAATAGGATGCCTGATCGTCGCATAAATTAGTAATTCATGGTTAAATACCTATAAGGATGAAACAGGGGTGCCCTCCTTAGCGAGTAGAGCTAAGAGGCGCTGAGAAAGACCCTAAAACCCGATCCAGGTAATGCTGGCGTGGGGAGTTACATCAGAACCGACACACCCGGTTTCGTCCATCTAAAAACAGTCAGGAGATGGACATGAGTAACAAACAAAAAACCAAACATGAGATCCCAAGTATCAAAAGCTTAGAGCGTGACTTCGGTCAAAAATTTGCATACCCCGCTTCTACTAAAACGTATTTACATGGCTCTCGTGCTGATATCAAAGCACCCATTCGCATGATTGAGCAATTGCCTACCCTCGTTGGTGAAGAACTGATTGCCAACCCTCCCATTCCGGTCTACGACACCTCTGGTCCTTACAGCGACCCAGATATCCTCATCAATCTAGAAATGGGCTTACCGAGATTGCGTGAAGCGTGGATTGCAGAACGTAATGACACAGAGCAACTTGCTGGACCAAGCTCAGAATATGGTGTTGCTAGATCCCAAGATGAAGCTACTCAAAATCTACGCTTTGCCCACATTAGCGCCCCACGCGTTGCGAAGACTGGCCAGAACGTGAGTCAAATGTATTACGCGCGTCAAGGCATTGTGACGCCTGAAATGGAATATGTTGCCCTTCGTGAGTCTATGGGTCTAGAGCAACTGCGTAAAAATCCTGAGTACAAACAACTATTGAAGCAACATCCCGGCAAAAGCTATGGCGCAAACCTTCCTGATATCGTTACTGGCGAATTTGTCCGCTCTGAAATTGCTGCGGGTCGAGCCATTATTCCGGCAAATATCAATCACCCAGAGCTAGAGCCTATGATCATTGGTCGTAACTTCCGCGTGAAGATCAACGGCAACCTAGGTAATTCAGCAGTGACCTCATCCATTAATGAAGAAGTAGAGAAAATGGTTTGGTCAATTCGTTGGGGTGCTGACACCATCATGGATTTATCCACCGGAAAACACATTCATGAAACTCGTGAGTGGATTATTCGCAATTCACCCGTACCCATTGGTACTGTGCCGATTTATCAAGCGCTTGATAAGACTGGTGGTATTGCTGAGGATCTCACCTGGGAAATGTTCCGCGACACTCTAGTAGAACAAGCTGAACAAGGTGTTGATTACTTCACTATTCATGCTGGTGTCTTATTGCGCTATGTTCCGCTGACTGCAGATCGCATTACAGGGATCGTATCGCGCGGCGGCTCGATCATGGCTAAGTGGTGTTTAGCGCATCACAAAGAAAACTTCCTGTACACCAGGTTCGATGAGATCTGTGAAATCATGAAGGCGTATGACGTTTCCTTTAGCTTGGGCGATGGACTGCGTCCAGGTTGTATTGCTGACTCAAATGATGCTGCACAGTTTGGCGAACTCCATACCCTTGGAGAATTAACTGCTAAAGCCTGGAAGCATGATGTTCAAGTCATGATTGAAGGTCCTGGTCATGTACCGATGCAACGCATTGAAGAAAACATGACTGAAGAACTTAAACATTGTCTTGAGGCTCCCTTCTATACGCTTGGACCATTGATTACGGATATCGCCCCTGGATATGATCACATTACCAGCGGTATTGGCGCAGCCCAAATTGGTTGGTATGGCACTGCAATGCTCTGCTATGTAACTCCTAAAGAGCATCTTGGCTTGCCAGACAAAGAGGATGTCCGCGTGGGAATCATCACGTACAAAATTGCAGCCCATGGTGCAGATTTGGCAAAAGGTTTACCTGGCGCTCAATTGCGTGATAACGCCTTATCAAAAGCGCGCTTTGAGTTCCGCTGGGAAGACCAATTTAATCTGGGCTTAGATCCTGAGCGCGCTCGTGAGTACCATGACGCTACCCTGCCAGCCGAAGGCGCCAAGATTGCTCACTTTTGCTCCATGTGCGGACCGAAGTTCTGCTCTATGAAAATTACGCAAGAAGTTCGTGACTATGCGGCCACATTAGATGCCGATGGAAATCCTAAAGTACCAGGCAAAGTTATTCCGATTACTGAAGTCTTGCAAGAGGCCGATAAAGGTATGGAAGAAATGTCTGCAGAGTTCCGTAAGCGCGGTAGTGAGATCTATCAATAAGCATGACTAAAAGCGCTATCTCGCAAAGTAAGTTTGCCATCGTTGGAGCCGGCCTTATGGGTCGGCTACTCGCTATTGCGCTTGCTAAGCGAGGTGCTCAGGTAGAGCTTTTTGATAAAGGTGGTCCTGATGCACAACATGCTGCAGCGCGAATTGCTGCAGCGATGCTGGCACCTCTCGCAGAATCCGCTATTACCGAGGATGCCGTGGTTCGGATGGGCATATACAGTCTGCCTCGGTGGAAATCACTCATTGAAGACCTTAGTCATCCAGTTTATTTTCAGCAAGACGGCACCCTCATTTTGTGGCACAGACAAGATGCAAGTGATGCAGAACGCTTTGCCTCCCACTTAGAGAAAAACTGCGTAAATAACGCAGCGCTCCACGCTCCACAGAAACTCGATAATCAAGCGCTACGCAATCTTGAGCCAGGAGTGGCAGACCGCTTTAATCAAGGCTTGTACTTACCTAATGAAGGTCAGCTAGATAATCGACAGTTGCTAGATGCGCTGGCATTTGAGCTAGCCAATGGATCAGTCAACTGCCATTGGCATTGTGAAACTGATCCTGAGTTACTGCGCAGTTTAGGACTTTATGATCAAGTGATTGATTGTCGTGGAGTAGGCGCGCAATCGACTTGGAATAAAACTCGTCCAGCTTTGCGTGGTGTGCGCGGCGAAGTTCTCCGCTTATACGCCCCGGAGGTAAAGCTGCGTAGACCTACTCGCTTAATTCATCCGCGCTACCCTATTTACATTGCACCTAAAGAAAACGATATCTATGTCGTAGGTGCTACTGAAATTGAATCTGATGACTTATCGGAAATGAGTGTGCGCTCCGCAATGGAATTGCTCAGTGCTGTTTATACCGTGCATAGCGGCTTTGCCGAAGCACGTATTTTAGAGATGGCAACCCAATGTCGCCCAACCTTACAAGATAATTTGCCTGCTATCCGAGTTCAAAAAGATAAAGGCCTGTCTGATTTGATCATGATCAATGGTTTGTATCGCCACGGATTTATGATTGCACCAGCAGTCTTAGACTGTGCATTAGAAATCTTAGAGCATGGTGATAGCAAAACAGCACTTGAATTGGGTCTTAATATCTCCAAGGAAAAAATTGCTACAGGGGCGGAAGTATGCGTGTGATTGTTAATCAACTGGAGTATGAGTTGCCTAAGCAAAGCGTAGTGACCGATGCACTTACGTTGATAGGTGCTAAACCCCCTTATGCCGTTGCCGTGAACCTGCAATTTGTCCCCAAACATCAACATGCACTATTTTCTTTAAATGAAAAT
>CAILON010000057.1 GCA_903835865.1 uncultured beta proteobacterium | reverse complement strand
TTCAAAGGATTAAATGATTTGGTTTTCTCCAAAATCGGCAGTCTTTACTTTACTGACCAAGGGCAATCTGGATTACAAGACCCATCGGGAAGAGTCTTTTGCCTTGATGACAAGGGCAAATTAAGCTGCCTACTCAATAATATTCCCAGCCCCAATGGGATTGCACTTAACCCCGCGGAAAACCTACTATATATTGCCGCCACTCGTGCGAATAGTGTTTGGCGGGCGATGCTTTTACCCGATGGCTCAATTACACGTGTTGGTAACTTTATTCAAATGTCGGGAGGATCGGGGCCTGATGGTCTTGCAGTAGATCAAGAAGGTAATCTATTTGTAGCGCATGCAGGCCTCGGTGTAGTCTGGAAATTTTCCTCACGTGGCGAGCCTCTTCTTCGAATTAATTCCTGCGCTGGTCACATGACAACTAATCTTGCCTTTGGTGGCGAAGGCAATCAAGACCTATTCATTACAGAATCAGAAACTGGAAGCATTCTGCGAGCACGCATGGATATCCCGGGGCTAGCACTCTTTTCCCATCAATAACATGACAATGACAAATAATTACATCAAACCAGAAGACCTGATTCGTTTTACCCAAGCAGTGTATGAGAGTGAGGGCGTTCCTAAAGATGATGCTTACCTCGCTGCCGACACCCTAGTTCAATCGGAGCTATGGGGGCATTCATCACACGGATTGCTCAGACTCTCTTGGTACTACGCCCGCTTGCGCTCTGGCGCCATGAAGCCCGTTACAAATTCAAGCTTAGTGGTTGACTCCAATGCGATTGCGATCTTAGATGGTGGCGATGGCGTAGGTCAGGTTGTAGCAAAACGCGCCGTAGAAGAATCCATAAGACGGGCCAAACAACATAGTGTTGGCATAGTATCAGTAAAAAATTCCAACCATTTTGGCACCTGCATGTACTTCACCAGGATGGGCGCTAAAGAAGGTTGCATCACTATTTTGATGAGTAACGCCGGCCCCAATATGGCGCCATGGGGTGGACGTCAAAAGAAAATTGGCACCAATCCTTGGTCTATTGCAGTACCAGGAGGTAAACATGGTGCAGTAGTCATGGATATGGCAAATTCTGGGGTGGCAAGAGGCAAGATTTATCTAGCCCAAAAACGCCGCCAATCCATACCCAATGATTGGGCTATTGATAAAGATGGTCGCCCTACTACCGACCCTCAGGCTGCAATCGAAGGTTTCATATTACCGATGGCTGGACATAAGGGCTATGTAATGGGCGTGATGGTGGATATACTTTCGGGAGTGTTGTCTGGTGGCGCATTTTTAGATCAAGTACATGGTCCTTATGATCCCATCAATAAAAGTTCTGCGTGTCATTTGGTGATATCACTCAATGTGTCTGCGTTTCAACCTCTCGCAGAATTTGAAGATCGTATCGATGAATACATTCGCTCGCTAAAAGATGTTCCGCTAGCAGAAGGCTATCAGCAGATATATTTCCCAGGGGAATTGGAGGCGCAAGCCGATCTTAAAAATAGAAGCTTAGGTCTCTTGCTGCCTGAGGACACAATGCTTAGCCTAAAACAAGTTGCGATTGAATCGGGGCAAGAAAAACTACTGCCTTTTTCAATCTAATTATTGGAGACATTCATGAAAATTATTAAACTTTTATCCCTGATGGTTTGCTTAATCTATTCCCACCCAGGCATCGCCCAATCAGCCGCTCCTTGGCCCAATCGCACTGTCAAAATTGTTTCAGGGCTTGGCCCTGGTAGCAGTATGGATCTAGTAGCGAGATCGATAGCCCCCGCACTTTCTGAGATC
>CAILON010000056.1 GCA_903835865.1 uncultured beta proteobacterium | reverse complement strand
TTAGCCCAGCCCTCACCCGCACCCAATACGTCTCCATAGCTAAATCCACCACAAGCTACCAGGCCACGGTAATTATCTAACTTTGCTTTTCCAGAAAGCAGGTCTGACATATGAACGTCGTAACTATCAAAACCTGCCCAGTTCATGGCATAAGCCATCTCGACGTGGGAGTTAACGCCCTGCTCACGCAAAATAGCTACTTTGGGTCTGGAAGATTTCGCAATAAACGGTGCGGCAACATCTTCTGCAGCATCAAATGTTAATTTAGGCGACATTCCTAGATCAGATAAGTTATCCAGTAAAGCAAATTCGGAGTCGGCGCAAGCTGGGTTGTCACGTAAACGTGCTATTTGATAGCTGGTATTCGTCCACATTTTTTGTAAAATTTCACGCGGCTCTGCAAAAATATTCTTGGCATCGCGCCAAATTTCAATACGCCCATTAGTATTTGGCTTGCCAATAACATGGCTATAGGCACTCAGACCCAATTTACGCAAAATTGCGAAGGCAGCATCGCGATCTTCTCTGCGAACTTGAATAACCGCTCCCAATTCTTCATTGAATAAGGCGCGTATGGTTTGCTCATGGCGTAGACCAGAAACTTGTTGAGCCCAATTCTTGGCATCACCGTAGTCTGGCTCTTGATCTGGATCGAGTGCAATCATGTCAACGTTTATAGATACGCCTGTATGGGATGCAAATGCCATTTCAGCAATGCAAGCTAGTAAGCCACCATCAGACCGATCGTGATATGCCAGTAATTTATTTTCTTTGCGCAACTCAATAATGGCTGCGGCCAGAGATTTAAGGTCCTCTGGGTGCTCTAGATCAGGGGCTGATTTACCAGATTGGTTGAGCACTTGAGCCAAAATACTACCGGCCATACGATTCTTGCCGCGACCCAAGTCAATCAAAATCAATTCAGTTTCTAGAACAGATCCATCTTGGTTTTTGAGTTTTAGTAAGGGGGTAGTTGTTTTGCGAACATCATATACAGAAGCAAACGCAGAAATGATGAGTGAAACAGGCGAAACCACTTTCTTGTCTTCATTGCCATCACGCCATTCAGTAGCCATGGACAATGAATCCTTACCTACTGGAATCGAAATTCCTAAAACGGGACACAATTCCATACCAACTGCTTTAACGGAATCATATAACTTCGCATCTTCACCTGGCGCACCACATGCAGCCATCCAGTTTGCGGATAATTTGACATCCTCTAAACGATCAATATCAGCGGCTAAGATATTAGTAATTGCCTCACCCACAGCCATGCGTGCAGCAGCAGGGGCATTCATTACCGCTACAGGAGTTCTTTCCCCCATAGACATGGCTTCACCACGGTAGCCCTTGTAATCCATTAAGGTTACTGCACAGTCCGCAACAGGAACTTGCCATGGACCAACAAATTGATCACGAGCATTTAGACCGCCAACAGTTCTATCGCCAATGGTGATTAAGAATGATTTACTGGCAACTGTAGGTTGTTGTAGAACCCAAGCAATCGATTGAGCAAGATCTGCATCAGTAACATCTAGCTCAGCAAATTCTTGGGAAACGCGCTTAACGTCACGATGCATCCGAGGCGGCTTACCAAGCAATACTTCCATCGGCATATCGATAGGTAAAGCAGCATCTGCGCCTTCTGCCTGCTTCGAGTCCACCAACTTTAATTGACGTTCACTGGTTGCTTCACCTACTACCGCAAACGGGCAGCGTTCGCGCTCACAGAAAGATTTAAATAAATCGAGATCTTTAGTCTCGATCGCCAAAACATAACGTTCCTGGGACTCGTTACACCAAATTTCCGCCGGGCTCATGCCACTTTCTTCAAGAGGAACGCTGCGAAGATTGAATTTAGCGCCTAAACCCGCTCCATCAGCTAACTCAGGAAAGGCATTGGATAGTCCGCCCGCACCCACGTCATGAATAGACACAATGGGGTTCTTACCGCCCAGCGCTAGACATGCATTAATTACCTCTTGAGCACGTCGTTCCATTTCAGGATTGCCGCGTTGCACTGAATTGAAATCCAAGTCTGCCGTATTAGTACCAGTAGCAACTGAACTGCCTGTTGCACCTCCCATACCAATACGCATACCAGGTCCACCTAGTTGAATTAAGAGATGACCTGATTGAATCGCTTTTTTTTCTGTATGAATGGAATCGATGCTGCCGATACCGCCAGCAATCATGATGGGCTTGTGGTATCCACGACGAGTGCCATCTAGGGTTTGTTCAAATACTCGGAAATAGCCACCCAAAATTGGGCGGCCAAATTCATTATTGAATGCAGCACCACCCAGCGGACCATCGATCATGATTTGCAAAGGAGTGGCAATTCGATCAGGCTTCCCGTACTTTTCACTTTCCCAAGGAAGATCTGTGCCCGGAATATTCAAATTAGAAACTGAAAAGCCCGTTAAACCAGCTTTAGGACGACCACCAACACCAGTTGCGCCTTCATCACGAATCTCGCCACCTGCGCCAGTAGAGGCGCCAGGGAATGGAGCAATTGCTGTTGGGTGATTATGAGTTTCTACCTTCATTAAGGTGTGGACTAATCGGGTATCTTTTTCATAGCGATGATCAGCTCCTTGAGGAAACCAAGTCTCAGATTCACAACCCACCATCACTGCCGAGTTATCGGAGTAAGCAACAATCGTACCTTTGGGTTGTAATTGATGAGTATTGCGAATCATGGCGAATAATGAACGCTCTTGATCATCCCCATCAATAGTCCAGCTGGAGTTGAATATCTTGTGTCTGCAATGCTCACTATTGGCTTGCGCAAACATGATGAGCTCAACATCACTAGGGTTGCGTTCAAGACGTATAAAGTTTTCAGTCAAATAAGTAACTTCATCATCAGAAAGGGCTAGGCCTAATTCTTGATTAGCCTTTTGTAAAGCAGCACGACCCTTAGATAGAACGGGAATGCGGCTTAATGGACGATCATCCAAAGTTTGATAGAGGTCATTGGCTGCCTCAACGGAATTAATCACTGCTTCTGTCATGCGATCGTGAAATGCAGCCAAAACAGACTGTAATTGCTCTGGACTTAAATTCTTTTTACTCTTCCAGGAAAAATGAACTCCGCGCTCAATTCGCAATATATGCAATCCGCATTGCCGAGCAATATCCGTTGCCTTACTTGCCCATGGGGAAACTGTTCCGAGACGAGGGATAACAATAGCCCCCTGTAAATCGCCCACCCCTTTTCCAAACCAGGATTTACCTGGGCTCATTTTTGAAATGAAAGGTTGACCGTAAGTCAGTAAACTTGCAAGGACTTCTTGATTTTGAGCACTCAGCTGGACTTCTGACCAAATGAAATGAAGGTACTGAGCCTCAATAGACTCAAGTTCAATTCCTTGGGCTGCTAGTGAAGCTAAAAGTCGTTGTTGACGGAATGGGGAAAGCGCATCAGCGCCGGGCAAAAAGTGAAAAAATGACATCCCTAGATTATAAGGTTTAGCCTACAACAATCTTCCACCCTGAAGATGTAATTGCCGCTGACACCGACTGGCTAGGGCTGGATCATGAGTGACCAGAATTAAGGTTGAATTATTGGCTCTATTTAGATCAAAAAGTAGGTCAATAACCCGATTTCCACTAGCCTCATCAAGACTACCCGTAGGTTCATCAGCAAAGAGGATGGTGGGTTGATTAATAAATGCCCGCGCTAATGCCACCCTCTGCTGCTCCCCACCAGAAAGCGTTCTAGGAAAGTGCTTTAGACGGTCACTTAGGCCTACTTTTTCAAGCCAATAGGTGGCCTCTTCCTTTGCATTTGTAGAGCCCTTCAGTTCGGCTGGCAGCATCACATTTTCAAGGGCCGTAAGATGGGCTAGGAGCTGAAAGGACTGAAACACAAAGCCAACATGAGCCGCTCGTAATGATGCCCTACCATCTTCATCAATAAGATTGAGATTTTGCCCCATCAAATTGACATTACCGTTCGTTGGAGTATCCAAGCCTGCCAGCAAACTTAATAAGGTGCTTTTCCCAGAGCCCGAGGAGCCCGTAATGGCTACACTCTCCCCTTGGAAGAGTTCAAAGCAAATGTCGTGCAAAATAGTCAATGTACCGTCACTAGATGTGACGGATTTACCCAATTGATTTGCACTAAGAACTTTTACTGAGTGGCTCATAAATGTGGATGCGAACATTCTTAAAATGATGAAACAAAACTATTGGAAATTCTTCTATTCTGGAAGATCGGTTGCTGCGGGACTATTTTGCCTGTTATTGACTATTGTCACATCGTCCCACGCGAATAACAGTATTTTGGTCATGGGAGATAGCCTATCCGCTGAATACGGAATCGCTCGAGGTGCCGGGTGGGTAAAGCTACTAGAAGATCAACTTCAAAAACAGGGAAGTACGTGGACAGTATTTAATGCCAGTATTAGCGGGGAAACAAGCTCAGGTGGCCTGACCAGGCTACCCACTTTATTGGAGCAAAAAAAACCAGGGATTGTCTTGTTAGAGCTTGGCGCAAATGACGCATTACGTGGACTCTCCGTTGATGAAACTGAAAAGAATCTTCGTAAGATGATCCAATTGAGCAAGCAATCGGGCGCAAAGGTTTTACTATTTGGTATACAAATCCCCCCAAACTACGGACTGGAATACACCAAAAGATTTAAACAAATATTCGCTAAATTAGCAGCCCAGGAGCATATTGAATTGCTACCATTTTTTATGCAAGGGCTTGCGGCGCGTAGAGATTTATTCCAGGCAGATAACATACATCCAAACGAAAAAGCGCAACCTCTACTTTTTAAAAATGTCTGGAGTGCTATGGGCTCTTATCAAAATTTACTAAAAAGTAATCCGATGCCGTAAACAGCCTTAACTACCAGCAGTAGTTGTTGCTGGCTTCAATGGATTGATTATTTTTACGCTTGCTGCATCACGCCAATAGGACATGAAGCCTGCAAATTCTGCCTGGGCTGACAAGGCCTGAATTTGCGCAGCCTGAGCCATGTGCACCTTTGCATCAACGCCTACAGGCTGACGCACCTGGTCTACACGATACAAAGTGGTCCCAATACCAGGATTCGGCACTGAGACTACTGCAGGAAATTTATCAGGATTAATTGTCATCACATCATCCAGGGACGATCCAACTAGATTTGCCGGTTTATTTCGAGAGATCCAAATTGGGTTTGCAAAACCAACGGCACTCTTAGGATCTTTTTGTAAAACTGCATAACGATCTGATGCAGCAGCAACAGCCATCTTTTCGGCTAAACGTTGACTAACCTGGCGCTTAACTTCAGCCGCAACATCTTTGAAAGGTAAAGTTTGTGCTGGGTGGAAAATCACAACCCGAGCAGAGACAAACACGCCAGGTGTGATTTGAACAGCCTCAATATTACGTTTATTTTTTACCGCCTCATCACCAAACAAGGACTGCACCACTTTAGGATTTGCTAAAGGGTGATCTTTAGCAATATTTACCCCTGCTCTTGTGAGCCCTTTTTGAGTTTGGATACTCAGTTTTAATTTATCAGCAGCAGGCTTCAGGCTATCCGATTGGTCATAGGTCAAATTGGCAAATTGATCTGCCTTTTCACTAAAGACCTTGCTGTCTTCTTTGGGGTCGGCCTTAAGAACGATATATTCAACATCGACAAATTCCGGGCTTACAAATAGTTTTGAATTCGACTCGTAGAATGCCTGTAGTTCTTCTGGTGAAGGATTTACCTTAGATAGATAGTCTTTTGCATCAAATTGTAAAGCCTGCACTTGGCGCTCACTCTCGTATAGAGTGGAAACGATTTCAGAAATTTTTGGACTAGCCAACTCAGTACGAGCAACAGAATTTAGTAATTGGCTAATCTTTAAATCAAAGGCTTGGCTTGCATAGAACTGCTCTTCGTTCAGACCGTTGCTTGTCAAAAGCTGTTTGAAGCGAACCTCGTCAAAACTTCCATCAGGTTTATAAAGCGCTCTAATCTGAGGAATGTTCTGCAAGCTCTTAATCAAAGCCTCTTTTCCAACCTGAAGATGTAAGTTAGTTACAGCAAAACCTAAAATACTCTGCTGTAAGAGCTCATTTAAAACTGCCTGACGAAATTGCAGGCTTTGGGCAATCTGAATATTACCACCAGCACGTTCGGCCTGTCGTTTGGCTGCAATTTCCACCTCTTGGGCTGTAATGGGTTTTCCATTCACCTTCACCAAGTCTGTTTCTTTATCTAAAAAACCGGAATAGCTGGAAATACCGAAAAACGCAAATGAAGGAACAATGACCAACATTAATGCGAATTGCATTAACTTTTGGTGCTTACGTATGGTGTCAAACATGTTTGGGTTCGCTAGTAAATAATAAGAATGCCATTAGTTTACTAGGGGGTTGCATAAGTAGTTGGAATGGCCTGAAAATGGCTTTTATGAAGTAAATATTTGGTGGGCGCTGACGGGTTCGAACCGCCGACATTCTGCGTGTAAGGCAGACGCTCTACCAGCTGAGCTAAGCGCCCCAAAATATTACAGAACAGATTGTAACTTAATCGCAAAATGGAATGCGGGATTTCGTCTATTTTGATAAAAAAGCAAGGCAAAAGAGACAGGAAATCCCTCAATTCTTAGTGTTTCAAAACATCACCCGAAGAGAGTTTTTCATTGGCTTTACTAGCCTCTGCTGCCTTTTTCGCTAACTCTTCTGGGGTTGGATCTATCAACGCTTGTGGCATCCGCTCTAACGCAAGCTCTAGCACTTTATCGATCCAGCGTACTGGAACTATCTCAATCGCATTCTTCACATTATCTGGAATATCTATTAAATCTTTGACGTTTTCCTCTGGGATTAATGCAAGCTTGATACCACCGCGATGTGCAGCCAATAACTTCTCTTTTAAGCCTCCGATTGGCAAAACTTCACCCCGCAAGGTAATTTCACCCGTCATTGCAACATCAGACCGAATTGGAATTCCAGTGAAAACCGAAACTAAAGCAGTTGTAATGGCTATGCCCGCTGAAGGTCCATCTTTTGGAGTAGCGCCATCAGGAAAGTGAATATGAATGTCTTTCTTTTCAAAGGATTCATCCGCAATTCCAAGGCGGCGAGATCTTGAACGTACTACTGTTCGAGCAGCTTCTACTGATTCTTTCATTACATCGCCAATCGAACCCGTTCGTGTAATGACGCCCTTTCCAGGCATCACGGCTGCTTCAATTGTTAGAAGATCGCCACCCACTTCAGTCCAAGCTAATCCAGTAACTTGACCAACTTGATTCTCTTTGCTAGCCAATCCAAAGTCATACATGCGAACTGAGAGGAACTTCTCAAGATTATCTGCATTCACAACAATTGGAGCGGCCTCTTTTTTGAGGAGCAATAACTTAACTACTTTGCGACAAATCTTGCTAATTTCGCGTTCGAGAGATCTGACACCTGCCTCGCGGGTGTAGTAACGAATCATGCTACGAACAGCACTTTCCTCAATCTTTAATTCATCCTTTTTCAGACCATTATTTTTAATTTGCTTGGGAATTAAATAATTAACCGCAATGCTCGTTTTCTCGTCCTCGGTATATCCAGCCAAACGAATGATCTCTAAACGGTCAAGAAGTGGCCCAGGGATATTTAAAGAATTCGATGTTGCAACGAACATGACATCTGACAGATCAAAATCAACTTCTACATAATGATCTTGAAAAGTATGATTCTGTTCTGGGTCTAAAACTTCCAATAAAGCACTTGCTGGATCTCCGCGAAAATCCATCCCCATTTTATCGACCTCATCGAGCAGGAATAAGGGATTTCGTACACCCACCTTAGTCAGGCTATTGAGTATCTTGCCGGGCATTGATCCAATATAGGTACGACGATGGCCACGAATTTCAGATTCATCACGTACACCACCTAGAGCCATACGAACAAATTTACGATTTGTTGCTCTTGCAATAGATTGACCTAGGGAGGTTTTACCAACCCCTGGAGGCCCTACCAAGCAAAGAATGGGGGCCTTAACACGATCAACACGTTGCTGAACAGCAAGATATTCCAAAATGCGTTCTTTAACTTTATCTAAGCCGTAATGATCTTCATCCAATACTTTTTCTGCATGCGTCAGGTCATTATTAATCTTGGTTTTTTTCTTCCAGGGAAGGTTCACCAAAGTATCGATAAAGTTTCTTATTACTGTAGCTTCAGCAGACATTGGTGACATCAGCTTGAGTTTTTTAAGCTCAGACTCTGCTTTCTTTAGGGCCTCTTTAGGCATGCGTGCTGCCTTGATGCGCTTTTCAAGCTCTTCTAAATCAGCGCCCTCTTCACCTTCACCAAGCTCCTTCTGAATAGCCTTTACTTGCTCATTCAGGTAGTACTCGCGTTGGCTCTTTTCCATTTGGCGCTTTACGCGTCCACGTATACGCTTTTCTACTTGCAAGATGTCAATCTCACTTTCGAGATCAGCTAAAAGACTTTCTAAGCGCTGGACTACATCTGTCATCTCAAGCAAGCGCTGCTTTTGTTCTAGCTTTACTGGCAAGTGAGCGCAGATGGTATCAGCTAAACGGCTTGGATCGTCAATGCCACCAAGTGATGACAAAATTTCTTGTGGTACTTTTTTGTTGAGTTTTACGTACTGATCAAACTGAGCCATGATGGCGCGACGCAATGCTTCAGTTTCATGCGCATCTAAGGCATTGATTGCTGTTGGTGTTGCCTCGCAATTGAAGTAGCCCATGCTGTCTTCAATCTGGCTTACTTCAGCGCGCTGCACGCCTTCCACCAATACTTTGACCGTACCGTCTGGAAGTTTAAGCATCTGAAGGATGTTTGCAATGCAGCCAACTTCGTAAAGATCCTCTATTTCAGGCTCATCTTTGGCCGCTGCCTTTTGGGCGACCAAAAGAACATTTTTGCCCGTTTCCATGGCCGCTTCTAAAGCTTTAATAGATTTTGGGCGTCCCACAAACAAAGGGATCACCATATGGGGAAAGACAACTACATCCCTTAGCGGGAGCAAAGGTAGTTGAATGGGTTCAGAGGGTAGTAATAAGTGGCCAGGCATAGGGCAAATCCTCCAAAGTAATCAATCCTCA
>CAILON010000055.1 GCA_903835865.1 uncultured beta proteobacterium | reverse complement strand
TGTCGATTGGCACCAATCGATTGGGAGACTAGAGTCATGGTAGCAATCGAGAGTGAGAGGGGCACCATATACATCACTGTGCCCATATTGGCGATGATCTGGTGACCGGCTAATGCAGTGGTTCCTAGGCGCGCGATAAATAAAGACATGAAGGTGAAGGAAGTGACTTCAATGAGGTAACTAAAACCGATTGGAGTACCCAATTTAAGTAAAGTCCAAATACGATGCCAGTCTGGCGCGCTAAAGTGGCTAAAGATTTTAAAAGGGCGATAGAAACGATCCATTAATACAAAGCCAAGGGTGATGATTAGCCAAAGCCAACTGATGATCACAGTGGCTACCGCACAACCTGGACCACCCATTGCCTCAATACCTAGGCCGCCGTAAATAAATAGTAAGTTGAGCGGAAGCTTTAATCCCAAGCCAATCAATTGCACAACCGTGATCACTGCTGGGCGCGAGACGGCGTTATGCAGTGCCATCAGAACCCGCATACCCATGCTCGCGGGTAAACCAATTGCCAAAATATTGAGATACAAACGCGCCTTACCTTCAATATCAGCGCTCACACGTGAGATGGCAAGCAGGTAGTCAGCGTTCAAGAGAACAAAACAACCCAATACTGTCAGACCTACTGCTAACCAAGTAGCTTGACGAACTTCCTCGCCAATCTCATCAAGACGTTTAGCACCAAAGAGTTGGCCGGCGATAGGGGCTAGCGCTGAGACGACTCCCGTTAGTCCAACATAAATACTGATAAAGATTGCCGAGGCCATCGCTAGAGCTGCAAGATCTTCTTCCGAGTAGCGTGCCGTCATGGCTGTATCGAGCACACCAAAGGCGATGACCGCTAATTGACCAATGAGTAAGGGTCCAGCTAATTTGAGTAGGGCGGGAATATCCTCGCGCAGGCGCGATAACTTAAAGTGCAACACGCCTTATTCCGGAATCACTTCGTATAGACGTAGGCGTTCATCACGGTCAGAGGGGCGACGATCTTCCCAAAGCAGCGTGAGCTTTTTGTTATTTAAACGCGCATAGGCTGATGCTTCAGATTGGCTATGAGTGAGCAACCAAGGACAACCTGGATCATCTCGCAAATTGAGCTTCGTGAAATAGTTAAAAGAAGCAAGCTGTGCATAACCTAAGTTGCTGGTATCAATACAACCCTCACTTGGAATGGCTTGTACCAAACGTGCAGACACATGACGGTAGGTTTTAGCGTAATTGATTGAGGGCAGCCATAAAGACATTAATAGCACCCACATTAAGGTGGTGCCGGATGCTGAGATGATGAGACAGCGCCAAATTTCTTTTGGAGCACGTGAAGTTCTCCAGCGAACAATAGCTAACCACAGGCCAGTAATGACTACAGCTATGATAAATGCGAGCGGGTTAAATTGACCTTCAAAGCCTGGTAAGAAGCGCGCTACATTATCAGCAATCTGTTCCGGATAGCCGCTGACTTTGGCTAACCAAATTATCCAAATTGCCAAAGCAATGACAGTAAAACTAAACATCGCAAACCAGTCAATAAAGCTAATCACGCTGCGCTTCAGAATGGGTAAGCTAAATGCCGCAATAATGGATAAGCTCGGAATCAAAATCATTAAGTCATGTTCATTTGCTTGACTGCGGAACAAGACATAAATAAAGCAGCCGATAAACAAACTCAGTGGAATGCAAAGATGCGGTGCGCGCCATGCGCCAGATTCTTTAATACGACCCCAGTGAATTAAGGCAATCATTGCTAATGGCCACACTGGCCAAGCGTATGCCCAAAAGTTCACACTTAAAAATTCTAGAGATTCGATAGAAGGAAACAAACGCATCTCAGGTGTATTGCGCCAACCTTCTTGTGCAATATGGCGCCATTCCGGGCTGATGTCGGCCATATACCAAAGGGCTGGCCAACTGAGAACGCCTACGATGCCAAAGAAGGCGCTAGTGATCGTCCAGCGATAGCGTAATCTGGCATTGCTAGCGATTACTGCAATGATGGTGGAGGCAATCACGATCAAACTTAAGGTGAGGTTACTTGAGAGGGAAACAATCGTTACCCCTAAGCCAGTCCACAGTCCACCTTGCCAAGGCTTATCAAGGCCCCGCACTGTTCCATACAGCACAATACTGATACCCATGAGTTGGGCCATCATCGGCGTAGTTTCATGGGCGCGCTGCGCAAGACCAACACAAGCTAAGAAGATTAAGAGCGCACCATCCGCCAAAGTCATTCCATAGCTCTTGAGATCGGGTTGTCCTCCGACAGCTAATGCAATAGGCTGGACTTCACGACGACGACCTAGTAAATAAGTGGCATACCAAATGGCAATTGCAGCAGCAAAAAAACAAATCGCTGAATACAAACGCGCAGCATTAGCAGCGCCAATCCAGGGGCCAAAGACTTCAATGAGACTAGCGCCTATCCAATAAGGTAAAGGCGCTCCTAAGGAAATATCGCGGCCAGCTAAATGGGGCACAACCCAATCTAATGAGTCACCCCGAAAGAGGGCCCACATTCCACCGAAGCCAATCGCGTCCTCATTTTTCCAAGGATCACGAAAGAAGAGACCAGAAAAACCATAGACTAAGGTCAGCGCAAAAATAATGATGCGTGGAATGGATTTGGTGGCGGCGGCGGTAAGTTTAACCATGCGTAACTATATGCAAAATCAATAAAAAAGGCAGCAAACGCTGCCTTGATTATCTCGCAGAGAACCCTGCAAAGGAGTAAGGAATTTAAGCCTTCTTCTTAGCAGGCTTTTCAGCAGCTTTAGCTTCTGCAGCAGCAGCTTTTTTCTCAGCTGTTTTAGCTGCGCCATCACCGGTAGCCTTAGCAATAGCTTTAGTACCGAATTTCTGACGGAATTTCTCAACACGACCAGCCGTATCCATGATTTTCTGGGTACCGGTGTAGAAAGGGTGTGATTCAGATGAAGTCTCGATCTTGGCCAATGGATATTCATTGCCATCTTCCCACTTGATTTTCTCTTTAGTGGACATGGTGGAGCGAGTCTTGAAGCTGAAGTTATTGGAAACGTCTACAAAGACGATTTCACGATATTCGGGGTGAATGCCAGGTTTCATTTTGAGTCCTATGAGCGGGTAGCCGTTTGAGCCAAATTGGCTTAAATACTTTCCCAGGTTGGTAAATCAGTAAAAGCGAAATTATGCCATGAAATCAACAACAAAGCGCGGTTTTGTCGTCTAAAAAGAGCTAAAACAGCCCCTTTTTAGCCACCTTTACGCATTAAGTCGAAGAATTCACCATTATTTTTAGTGGATTTGAGCTTATCAACAATGAAGTTCATTGCCTCGATATCATCCATATCGGCCAAAAGCTTGCGTAAAACCCAGATTTTTTGCAGGTTTTCAGCTTTCACCAGCAACTCTTCACGACGTGTGCCGGACTTATTGAGGTTAATCGATGGGTAAACACGACGCTCAGCCAAACGACGCTCAAGGTGAACTTCCATATTGCCAGTACCTTTGAACTCTTCGTAGATGAGGTCATCCATACGGCTACCTGTTTCAATCAAAGCGGTAGCGATGATGGTGAGTGATCCGCCTTCTTCGATATTACGAGCGGCACCAAAGAAGCGTTTAGGGCGTTGTAATGCGTTGGCATCCACGCCACCAGACAATACCTTGCCTGATGAAGGAATAACCGTGTTGTATGCGCGAGCAAGGCGAGTAAT
>CAILON010000054.1 GCA_903835865.1 uncultured beta proteobacterium | reverse complement strand
TAGTGGGGTAGAAAAATTTACTACCCTATCCAAAATAGGCTTACCGTATTTCGATTCTCCGATTTGGAAAAAGCAGGTCTCGGGAGTGGCTTCAATAAAGTTGCCAGCGGAATAAATGTTAAAGAGGCGCGGACGCTCACCTTTAATTTGACCGCCAAAAATTAAATTGCAATTAAAGTCGATACCAGCCTTTTCAAGTGCTATGTGATCACGTTCATAGACTTGTTTAATTGCATCTCCAACTACTACCGCTGCATCGTGTGCATTTTCGGCGGTCCAAAGATTTACACCGTTTAGTAGCTGCCCTTGAAGCAAAATTTCTTTAACGGCCTGGGTGATGGCTAAGTTTCCAGCACTCATTAGCGTAAAAAAACGGCTCTTATCCTGAAATAAGCTCATTTTTCTGAAGGTACCAATTTGATCCACGCCAGCATTCGTGCGGGTATCAGACAAAAATACTAGACCATCTTTTAAGCAAAGCCCAACGCAATACGTCATACCAATACCCTTTTAATCATTTTTTGGAATTATCTCTTAAATATCCAGGAGCACTCTTAGGGTAGCTGTGAAATAGAGATATTAGCGCTGAGCTCTTCGCCGCCACCGCCAGAGCGCACCCCTTTTACTGGAGCGGCTGAGTAGTAGTCCCGCCCAATTGCGAGCCTGATGTGACGTGCATCAATGAGGCAGGCATGGGTAATATCAACGCTGGTCCAAATGCCTTTTTCAATATCGCTACAAAAGTCAATCCAGGCGTGGCTTGCCAGATTGGGGGACTCTTCTGCAAAGAAATATCCGCTGACATAGCGCGCGGGAATGTTAGAGGCACGACAAAGGGCAAGCATGATGTGAGCGTGATCTTGGCAAACGCCTGATTTCATGGCAAAAGATTGGGCGGCTGTTGATGCAAAATTGGTCTTTCCTGGAGAGTAAACAATCAAGCCTTGAACTGCCTCTGCCAGCTTGAGAACTTGATCGACGGAATTATTCTTTGGAATGCTGTATGAGAAATAATCCAACATTTCTTCCGTTGGCTCAGTGAGATTGGTTTGTTGCAATAAGTAGTAGGGTGAAACTGCTTTGGCGTTATCCACAAACTCAAAGGCATCTAAAGTATGTACTTCACCTTCCGCCTCAATCATCATAGAGGTATAGGGCGTTTCTTGCACAAACACGCTGCAGTAATTGCCAAAGCTATCAACTGAACTAGACGCCTTAATGGGAGTGCTAATTTTCCATTTATCTACCTGTTGCCCAGCGGTATTGGGGGGTGTTAAGCGTAATTCCTGAATAGAGTAGCGCACTGGTGTTTCATAACGGTACTCAGTGCGGTGACGGATTTTAAGGTGCATAGGGTCTTTGTAAATTCTTAGGCGACAGCTAAAGGGATGAGGTATGCATTACTGAACTCATCTGCAATATGGTTAATGCGCTCTAAGAAGACTTCAATAAATTCTTCTAAGCCTTGTTCAAAGACTTCATCAATATCAGAGTAATCCAAGCTTGCTTTCAGTTTTCCAAGCAAGCGCTCAATTTCTTTTGATTGCTGATTCTTTAACTCCGAGATCAGGGGAATCAAGTCATTCACGCAGTACACCAATGAACGCGGCATTTGCTTATTGAAAATTAGCAACTGAGCAACCTGTTTTGGGGTAACTTGATCCGAATAGATTTGGCGGTAAATTTCAAAAGCGGAAACAGAGCGCAGCAATGCAGCCCAGTGGTAGAAATCAAAGAACTCACCATCGGTGCCTTCCTCAGTTCCCTTTTTAGGGTTCAAGACTTTCAGGACGGCCTGATCTTCATATTTTGTTTCTAGAATACGAGCAGTGTTATCAGCCCTTTCAAGCAGCGTTCCAGCGTAGATAAAGTGGAAGGCTTCATTTTTGAGCATCGTGCCATACAGAACCCCTCTAAATAGATGGCAGCGATGTTTTACCCATTCGAGCAGGCGACTGGGGTCAGCTTGATTTCTGGCCTCTAAAATTCGCTGCAATTCAAGCCAAGTTGTATTTTGAGTTTCCCAAACTTCGGAGGTAATCTTTCCGCGAATAACACGCGCATTTTCTCTGGCGGCAAATAGGCACGAAACAATGCTAGATGGATTACTGGTTTCATAAATCATGAAGTCCAATACGTTCTCACGATTCACAACATCATATTTGCTTAAAAATGCGTCTTCTAATTTGGATATGGTCAGTAATTTCTTCCAACTCTGCTCTAAAAACTCTGCAGGTTGAGGCAGAAGAGAAGTTTGGTGGTTCACGTCAAGCATACGTGCAGTATTTTCTGCACGCTCGGTATAGCGGGCCATCCAATAGAGGCAATCAGCGGTGCGACTTAACATGGTTACTCTTCCCTTATTCCTCTAACACCCAGGTATCTTTAGTGCCACCACCTTGCGATGAGTTCACAACTAAAGATCCTTCTTTAAGGGCTACTCGTGTTAATCCGCCTGGCACCATCTTGATCGTTTTGCCAGAAAGCACAAATGGCCTCAGGTCAATATGTCTTGGGGCAACACCAGAGTCCACAAAGGTTGGGCAGGTAGAAAGTGCCAAGGTTGGCTGAGCAATGTATCTATCTGGATGAGCAATTAGATGGGCTCTAAACTCCTCAATTTCAGATTTGGTCGATGCAGGCCCCACCAACATTCCATAGCCGCCAGCACCATGCGTTAGCTTGACAACTAATTTTTCCAAGTTAGCCAAGGTGTAGGCCAAATCATCAGGCTTGCGGCATTGAAAAGTAGGCACGTTATTCAGAATGGGTTTTTCACCAAGATAAAACTCAATCATTTCTGGAACATAAGGGTAGATAGATTTGTCATCCGCGATGCCAGTGCCAATGGCATTTGCCAGACTGACATTGCCTGCACGATATGCGGAAAGCAATCCAGCAACACCTAAAGTGGAATCAGAACGGAATGCCAATGGATCTAAGAAGTCATCATCAACACGCCGATAGATCACATCGACTCGCTCAGGTCCCTGCGTGGTTCTCATGAAGACCTGTTCATTTTTAACAAATAAGTCCTTGCCTTCCACTAACTCCACGCCCATTTGCTGAGCAATATAGCTATGTTCAAAATAAGCTGAGTTGTACATGCCTGGTGTAAGCACAACCACATTGGGTTTTTTCACATCATTGGGCTTAACGGACTTGAGGCATTCCAAAAGTAAATCAGGGTAGTGTTCGACTGGAGCCACTCTATATTTCTGAAATAGATCAGGGAATAGGCGCATCATCATCTTGCGGTCTTCAACCATATATGACACACCAGATGGAACGCGTAAGTTGTCTTCTAGTACATAGAACTCGCCTTCACCTGCGCGAACAATATCGATACCTGCAATTTGGGCATAGATATCACGAGGCACGCTGACGTTGCGCATCTCAGGACGATACTGAGCATTGTTAAAGATCTGCTCGGCAGGAATAATTCCTGCTTTGATAATTTCTTCATCGTGGTAAACGTCATAGATGAAGCGATTAAGTGCTTTGACGCGTTGGCGTAAGCCAGCTTCAAGCTGCTCCCATTCTTTTGCGGCAAAAATCCGTGGCACTTGATCGAAGGGGATCGTTCTTTCTGACCCAAGGTCATCACCATAAACTGCGAAGGTAATGCCCACTCGTCTAAAGATCAGATCGGCTTCAGCACGTTTGAGACCCATCAGGGTGTCGCTTTGCTGCTTTAGCCAATTATGGAAAATTTGGTAGTGTGGACGCGCTTTACCTGCGGCGTCGATCATTTCATCAAAAGGCAATTTCATAGTTACAAACTAATGCCTTTGAAAAGACGGGTTTTTGGGATTTGAAGCAGCTTGGTGCTGATATGCACACTAATGGTGCATATTTCATTGCTTATAAGGATATTGACCCCTCTGGAGAGTCTACTCCCAATTTAGGCGTTCAAATCGCCTCTAGCAATTCTTCCTTTTTGGACTTCCCACTCACGCTCTTTGGTGGCAGCCCGCTTATCGTGCTGTTTTTTGCCTCGCGCTAAGCCAATTTCACATTTCACGTTCCCTTTGGAGAAATGCAGATTCAATGGCACTAGGGTATAGCCTTTTTGCTCAACTTTGCCAATGAGCTTACGAATTTCAATGGCGTTTAGGAGGAGCTTTCTGGTCCGAGTACTGTCTGGAACAATATGGGTAGAGGCTGAAAGGAGCGGGGTGATATGGCAACCGATTAGAAACAGTTCCGCCTTACGTATGACAACATACGCTTCTTTGATGTGCGCGCGACCGGCCCGAATGGCTTTAACTTCCCAGCCCTCCAGCACCAGTCCGGCCTCAAAGCGCTCCTCGATAAAATAATCGAAGAAGGCTTTTTTGTTATCGACGATACTCATATTTATTTAGCTTCTCAAGATCGATTATGGCAGACGTCTACAAGACCGTTTTAATTGGCCAATCAGCCGACCGGATGTATGGCTTGGTGACGGATGTGGCGCGTTATCCAGAGTTTCTTCCTTGGTGTGGTGGGGTAGAGATCTTTGAGCAAACAGAAACCGTCCTGGATGCCAAAATTAACATCCATTTCAAGGGTATTAATCAGTATTTCCATACGCGCAACATTAATCATCGACCCGAAACAATTGATATGGTCTTTGTTGACGGCCCCTTTAAGCATTTTTCAGGTCAGTGGAATTTCATCCCCCTTAAAGAAGATGCCTGTAAGGTTGAATTTAAGCTTCATTGGGAATTTAAGAGTGCCATCCTCGATAAGATCATTGGTCCAGTTTTTGGGCATATCGCAGGCACCTTTGTAGATTGCTTCGTCAAGCGTGCTGAAGATCAATATGGCTAAGCAAACACTAGACATCCTACTTTGTGATGCCAGGCTAGGGAAGCCAGTGTTGAACACCCTTAAATTGAGTTTTCTTGCAGATGAGCAACCCACAGTGGGCTTAGCTTTAATTAGAGCTGGAATAGCGAAGGGTCCTGATGACCCAGTTCTTGCCAGAAAAGGGTGTTTTGGGGTCTTTGGTAAGCGCAAGGACTGGGATAGCCCTATTTACTCTGGCGATCGCTTGGAGCTCTATTCCCCCTTGCTAATTGACCCTAAGGCGGTTCGGCGTAAAAAGGCAAATCAGAACCAGGATGCCAAATTCCAAGCTGCCGCAGCTAAAAGAAAGGCTAGGAGGCTATAATCGGTTTTTGTGACTAGGGGTTTTGCATGCGACTCATTCAAAAAGCACTCACTTTTGACGATGTGCTCCTCGTACCGGCCTATTCATCGGTACTCCCTCGAGATGCCAGCTTGGCAAGTAAGTTAACTCGAGATATTTCACTCAATACACCATTGGTATCCGCAGCGATGGATACCGTTACTGAAGGTCGATTGGCAATTGCCATGGCCAGTGAAGGTGGCATTGGCATTATTCATAAAAACTTAACGCCCGCTGAACAAGCGCGTGAAGTGGCAAAAGTAAAGCGTTATGAATCTGGTGTTCTGCGCGATCCAATTACGATTGGTCCTGATGTCACTTTGCGTCAAGTGGTTCAGTTATCCCGAGAACATGGCTTCTCTGGATTTCCGGTGTTGACTGGCAAAGAGGTGGTGGGAATTATTACCAACCGCGATCTACGTTTTGAAGAAGACTTAGATGCACCTGTAAAAACCAAG
The DNA here is from genome assembly GCA_903835865.1 of uncultured beta proteobacterium. Taxonomy (GTDB): domain Bacteria; phylum Pseudomonadota; class Gammaproteobacteria; order Burkholderiales; family Burkholderiaceae; genus Polynucleobacter. Next base: position 1,356 of record CAILON010000054.1, on the reverse strand, counting down.
ATGACTCCACGTGAGCGTTTGGTGACTGTAAAAGAAGGTTGCACTTTAGAAGAGGCTAAGCGCTTGATGAGTCAGCATCGCTTAGAGCGCGTATTGGTGGTGAATGACAAATTCGAACTGCGCGGACTCATTACTGTAAAAGATATTTTCAAAGCAACTGAACATCCCTATGCTTGTAAGGATAGTGAGGGTAAGTTGCGTGTAGGCGCTGCTGTTGGCGTAGGTCCAGACAATGATGAGCGCATTGAACTCTTAGTGCGTGCTGGTGTCGATGTGATCGTAGTAGATACTGCTCACGGCCATAGTCAGGGCGTATTGGATCGGGTTAAATGGGTTAAGAGAACCTATCCCCAAGTACAAGTCATTGGTGGAAATATTGCTACTGGAGATGCTGCTAAAGCATTGGCCGATCATGGTGCTGATGGTGTCAAAGTAGGCATTGGTCCCGGCTCTATTTGTACTACCCGAATTGTTGCTGGTGTTGGTGTTCCCCAAATTACAGCAATTGTGAATGTGGCAAAGGCACTTAAAGGTACTGGTATTCCGTTAATTGCAGATGGCGGTGTTCGTTATTCTGGTGACGTCGCTAAAGCATTAGCTGCTGGCGCTAGTTCGGTAATGATGGGAGGTATGTTTGCTGGTACTGAAGAGGCTCCTGGTGAAGTGTTCTTATATCAAGGACGTTCATACAAGAGTTATCGCGGCATGGGTTCATTAGGTGCGATGGCTGACGGTTCAGCTGATCGCTACTTCCAGAGTGACATTGTTGCCAATGCAGAAAAACTCGTGCCAGAAGGTATTGAAGGACAAGTTCCTTACAAAGGCAGTGTGCTTGCTATCTTGCATCAACTTACTGGTGGTATTCGTTCTTCCATGGGTTACCTTGGATGCAAAACGATTGATGAATTACATGAAAAAGCCAATTTTGTGGAAATCACTTCTGCGGGCGTGCGTGAGTCGCATGTTCATGATGTGAAGATCACTAAGGAAGCACCGAATTACCACATTGATTAAGACTTAAATTAGGGCTGTTTCTTTCGTGCACGACAAAATACTGATACTCGACTTTGGTTCACAAGTTACTCAATTAATTGCAAGACGTGTGCGTGATGCACGAGTGTATTCTGAGATTCATCCCTATGACTGCGATCCAGAATTCATTCGAAAGTTCATTCTAGAGCAGGGTGGAAAAGGCATTATTCTTTCAGGTGGCCCAAACTCAGTAACCGAGAACGGCAGTCCTCGAGCCCCGCAAATTGTGTTTGAACTTGGTGTTCCTGTTTTAGGAATTTGCTACGGCATGCAAACCATGGCTACCCAATTGGGTGGCGCAGTTGCCTCGGCTGAATCTTTGGG
>CAILON010000053.1 GCA_903835865.1 uncultured beta proteobacterium | reverse complement strand
TCTTCGGTTCATATATTCTAACAATTTCAATTCACCATATCTTTAATAACTTAGAGATGCCTGCAAGCTTGTGGAAATCCTATTCTGCTTATGCTGGCGTACAAGATGCGATGGTTCAGTGGTGGTATGGTCATAACGCTGTAGGCTTCTTCTTAACTACCAGCTTCTTGGGCATGATGTATTACTTCATTCCAAAACAAGCAGAGCGCCCAATTTACTCCTATCGCTTATCTATCGTCCACTTTTGGGCTTTGAACTTTACCTACATGTGGGCAGGTCCCCATCACTTGCAACACACTTCATTACCAGATTGGACCCAGTCTTTAGGTATGGTGTTCTCATTGATTCTATTGGCTCCTTCATGGGGTGGCATGATCAACGGCATCATGACTTTATCTGGTGCTTGGTATAAATTGCGCCGCGATCCTATCTTGAAGTTCTTGGTAGTGGCATTGTCCTTCTACGGTATGTCCACCTTTGAAGGTTCCATGATGTCGATTAAGACTGTGAACAGCTTGTCTCACTACACAGACTGGACTATTGGACACGTACACTCTGGCGCATTGGGTTGGGTTGCCATGATTACGATTGGATCCCTCTACTACCTGATCCCGCGCTTAGTTGGTCAACGCGATATGTACAGCACGAAGTTAATCGAAGTCCATTTCTGGATTGCAACTATCGGCGTGGTGATTTACATCGCTGCGATGTGGATTGCAGGCGTAATGCAAGGTTTAATGTGGAGAGCATTCGAGCCAGACGGAACTTTAACTTACAGCTTTGTTGAATCAGTTAAGGCTACCTATCCTTTCTATGTCATTCGTTTGTTAGGTGGACTGTGCTACTTAGGAGGTATGTTGTTGATGGCTTACAACGTATACAAGACTGTCATTGGTAAAAAATTCATTGACGCTGCGATTCCACAAGCGTCTATAGCGGCTCACTAAGGAGAAGAAAATGTCTAGTGAAAATAAATTCTTTTCCCATGGAACACTTGAGAAGAACGTTGGTTGGTTAATTATTGCTACGATCGTAGTGGTATCCATTGCTGGCTTGGTTCAAATCGTTCCATTGTTTTTCCAGCACACTACTACTGAACCTAGTCCTGGCGTTGTTCCGTATACAGCATTGCGTTTAGCAGGCCGTGATATTTATCAGCGCGAAGGTTGTGTCGGTTGCCATTCACAACAGATTCGTACGCTGCGCTCAGAAGTTGAGCGTTACGGTCCTTACTCCTTGGCTGGTGAATCGGTATTTGATCATCCATTCTTATGGGGTAGTAAGCGTACTGGTCCTGACTTAGCGCGGGTAGGCGGTCGCTATTCTGACGCTTGGCATCAGATTCACCTGAACAATCCACGTGATGTTGTTCCTGAGTCCAATATGCCTGGTTACCCTTGGTTGCAGAAGAATGCCGCAGATGCATCCTCTATTCAGTCTCACATGGTTGCTATGCGTCGTTTGGGGGTGCCTTATACCGATGAAGATATTGCCAGTGCTCCCAAAGATTTGGAAGGAAAGACTGAAATGGATGCATTAGTCGCCTATCTCCAAGGCTTAGGTATTTCACGTCGGTATATCACCGTTGATGAAGTAGTGGCGAAGTAATTAATTAAAACGATACAAATCAAATGGAACTGATTACACCTTATCTCTCTGCATTTTCAACAGTCATTGGACTTATCTTTTTTGTTGGAATTGTATGGTGGGCTTGGTCTCCCAGCAGGAAGAAGGCTAATCAGGAATCAGCTGAACTTCCATTTGATCTTCCAGATGAATTTAGTAAGGACAAATCATGAGTGACTTTTTTAGCAGCGGTTGGAGTATTTACATCGCACTCGTTTCATTAGTCGGTATTTTTTGGTGCATCTGGCTTTTAGCTTCTGTCCGCAAGACAAAAGTCATTCTTGGGCCAGACGGTCAAGTGACAGATACTGGTCATGTTTGGGATGACAATTTACGTGAGCTGAATAATCCATTGCCACGTTGGTGGATGTGGATGTTTCTGCTCTCATGCATCTTTGCCTTGGTTTACTTGGTTCTGTATCCAGGTTTAGGTTCTTTTCCAGGCATCTTGGGTTACAGCACAGATGGTGCATTGATGAAGTCAATGACTACTGCTAATGATGAGTTAAAGCCTGTATATGCCAAATACGTCAAGATGGATATTGAGCAAGTTGCTGCTGATCCAAAAGCGCGTGAGATGGGTCAGCGCTTATTCTTAAATTCTTGCGCACAATGCCATGGTTCAGATGCTGGTGGTGCTAAAGGTTTTCCGAACTTAACTGACCGTGACTGGCTCTATGGTGGTTCGCCAGAAAACATTAAGACAACTATTGTGAATGGTCGTAACGGTGTAATGCCTCCGTTCCCGCAGTTAGATGGCAAGCAAATTGTGGATGTTGCTAACTATGTTCGTAGCCTGTCTGGTTTGCCTGCAGATGATCTAAAAGCAGCGCGCGGTGCTGATCTATATAAATCGAATTGCGTTGCTTGTCATGGTGCTGATGGTAAAGGCAATATTGCCTTGGGTGCGCCTAACTTGACCGATAAGACATGGTTGTATGGCAGCTCAGAGGCAATGATTGTTGAGACGATCACTAAAGGCCGTATGGCAATGATGCCCGCTCAAGACAAAGTGCTTAGTCCTGAAAAAATTCAATTGTTAACCGCTTATGTTTGGGGTTTATCTAATAATAAGCAACCAGCAGATACCAAGTAATCAGTGCCGAGTAATTCACCGGGTGGGAAACCAGTTCCTATTGAAGTAATCGAGGAATCTCTTTACGAGGTCCGGCGAAAGATTTACCCACGCTCAGTATCGGGGCTATTTGCCCGCTGGCGTTTCTTTCTCGTTGTTGCAACACAGCTACTGTTCTATGGTTTGCCATGGCTCAGCTGGAACGATCGTCAAGCAGTACTGTTTGATCTCATTCAACGTAAGTTTTATATCTTTGGCTTAGTCTTATGGCCACAAGACGTGATTTATCTCACGCTCTTACTGATCCTCTCTGCATTAGCCTTATTTCTTTTCACGGCGGTTGCTGGCCGTTTATTTTGTGGCTACGCATGCCCGCAAACGGTTTATACCGAAATCTTTATGTGGATTGAGCGTAAGGTTGAAGGCGATCGTTTTGCTCGTATTCGTTTAGATGGTGAAGAATGGCCTTGGGGTTTCAAGAAGTGGAGTCTTAAGTTAACAAAGCATTTCCTATGGCTTCTAGTCGCTTTTTGGACTGGCTTTACTTTTATTGGTTACTTCACTCCAATCGAAACTTTAGGTTCAGCTATTTTGCATTTGTCCCTAGGGCCATGGCAGACTTTCTGGTTGTGCTTTTATGGTTTTGCCACCTGGGGTAACGCAGGTTTCATGCGTGAACAAGTTTGCAAATATATGTGTCCCTATGCCCGCTTTCAAAGCGTCATGGTGGATAAAGATACATTCTTAGTTACCTATGACAAAGTTAGGGGCGAGCCAAGAGGTAGCCGGAGCAAGACAGCTGATCATGGATCTCTTGGGCTCGGCGATTGTGTTGATTGCAGTATTTGTGTCCAAGTTTGTCCCACAGGAATTGATATTCGCGATGGCCTGCAATATATGTGTATTGGTTGTGGCGCCTGTATTGATGCTTGTGATCAGGTGATGGCGAAGGTGGATTACCCCAAAGGGCTCATTCGGTATACAACAGAGCGGGCGATTGAGGATCAAGAATCCAACCAAAGCGCTATACGCCATATTCTTCGCCCGAGGGTATTGATCTACACTGCCTTCATTACTGTTTTGGCTTCAGCATTCATGGTTTCATTACTCACTCGCAACCCATTGCGGGTAGATGTGATGCGAGATCGCGGTGCTTTGGCGCGCGAGGTAGATGGCGTACGGATTGAAAATATTTATCGCATCCAAATCATGAACGCTTCTGAGCATGCCATGAAGGTTGAGATTAAAGCTTCGGGCTTGGAGAATTTGAAGATCTTGAATTCTCAAGGAAAAGAAATTACCCAAATTGATGTTGGC
>CAILON010000052.1 GCA_903835865.1 uncultured beta proteobacterium | reverse complement strand
GGTGGCCAACGGCGTACGGGTATTCTGGCACCGGTTGTGGGATACAACTCAAATAATGGTTTAGATATTACTCAACCTTATTACGCCAACATCGCACCAAATCGTGATTTGCTTTTATTACCCCGATATATGAGTCAGCGAGGTGCCATGTTGGGTACGCAATATCGTTTCTTAGATACCCAGTATTCAGGTGTCATTTCGGGGGAGTACTTACCTTATGACAAACAAACTGGTACCAATCGCTGGAAGTATGACTGGCAGCAACGTCAAGCCTTTACGGGAGGGGTCGGTCCAGGTGGAGTGCCTTTACCTGGCTCTTGGACAGGTTATGCCAATATGGCAAGAGTTTCAGATAATTTATATCCAACTGATTTTTCTCAAAGTATTGCAGGCGCGGTTACCAATCAGTTTCGTCAGGAGGTGGGGACGGCTAAAAATCTCACCGGTAGTTTAAGCAACTGGAATGTATCGGCACGAGCATTAACATTTCAGACTCTGCAGCCAGACCCCACTACTACTATACAGGCTCCTTACAATATATTGCCTAACGTTACCGCTACTTATAACAATCGCCTTACGCCAACAGTTGCTGATGCGAGCGGTAAGTATGTCACTTTACCCAGCGGTCCAACCACAACGTTTTCGACAGACTTTACCCGTTTTGCTTACAACATTCAGGGTAACGCAGTTGCAACCGCGCCAGGCGTTTACAGTCAGGCTGACAGAACAGTTATTAAGGGGGCTCTAGCCCTTCCACAAGTTACGCCGGGCTATTACATAACACCAATGGTGAGTTTCCAGTCCAATACCTATAACGCAACTCCCTTTGCCAATAATTCAGGGGCCCCTCCCGCGCAAGGTTTCACAATTCCCACTTTTACTTTGGATTCAGGCTTGTCAATAGAAAGGGATGCTGCTGAGCTGAAAGGATTCTTTGGGCGCGATATGTTGCTTACAATGGAGCCAAGAGCTTTTTATGCTTACACGCCCTATCAAAGTCAGGCGCAAACCCCAATATTTGATACTGCTGAAGCTGGATTTGGCGTTTCCCAAATCTTTGCTGCTAATACCTTTATTGGTAATGATCGTATATCAGATAGCAATGCGGCAACTCTAGGTTTAACGAGTCGAATGATTGAGGCTAATTCGGGCGCTGAGCGCGCAAACGTAACGATTGCCCAAAAACAGCAGTTCACTGGTCAAAAGGTTGGCTTGAACGGCACCATCACCAATCCAACTACTTATTCTGATACCTTAGGGTCGGGTTCCATTCGCCTGCTGGGAAACTTTAGTGCCGATGTATTTGGTCAGTACAACTCTCAGCTTAATCGATTTGTGCAGTCGACGGTGGGCGGAAGCTGGCGTCCCACTCCGGGTAGAAATTTAAATTTTGGCTATAGAAATGTTTGGACGCCACCAGTCCAGACATCGGTGCAAAATAACCAGACATATACCCCGGGTGCTACTACGACTAATCAATACAATATTTCCGGGCAATGGCCCCTTACCCGCGAGGTCTCAGTGTTGGGGCGCTGGGGCTATGATGCTTTGACCGTAAAAACTTTAAATACTTTAGTTGGGCTTGAGTGGAATAGGGATTGCTGGACTTTTCGTGGTGCCTATTCGCAAATGGTCAATACTTCCCAGATAACCACTACTCAAGTACTCTTTCAAATAGAATTTAGGGGCTTTGCTAGTGCCGGCAGTAATCCAGTTGATATCATGAAGCTAAATGTTCCAGGATATATGCCTACTTCTAAGCCTATTCCACCCTCAATATATGAGAATTATCAATGATGCTTAGTAGGAATCGATCGAAACGAATTGTGACTGCCTTCCTCCTTATGGGAGCATTTGTGATGATGGGAACTATCTACGCCCAAGATTCAACCCGTGTAAGTAGTGCGGCAGATAGTAAGGTCCGGAATATAGATGGTGTTGCAGCTGTGGTCAATACCGGTTTCGTCACGCGTAAAGAAATTGACGATCGCATTGCTGCCCTTAAAAAGCAAGGGGCAAAAATATCAGATGGACCAGAATTACGTAAAGCGATTTTAGAGAGACTTATTGTTGAAAAGATTCAGCTACAGAATGCTGGTCAAGAGGGTATTGTTGTTACAAACAAAGAATTAGAGAAGATTATTGGAGATATCGCAGAGAAAAATAAGTTAACTTATGTAGAATTTAAGGAAAAAGTAATTAACTCTGGATCTTCCTTTGATCGCTACAAGGAAATGTTGCGTGATGATATTATTATTTCACGCTATAGAGAGCGCGAAGTTGAAGCTAAACTCAAAATTTCTGATGCGGAAATAGATAACTATATTACTGATCGAACTCGTGCTATATCTAGTGCAGCAGCACAAAGTTCAACCCAGGCTGTTAATGGTGGCCCAGAAGAAATTGATGTTGCACAGATTTTTATACCATTGGATGCAGGCGCAGGCGCTCAAGCAGAAGCAAAAAAGAAAGCAGATGTCTTATTGCGTGAAGCAAGGGGTGATGTAGACTTCATGCAATTGGGAGCAATGGCAGCAAAAGATAATCCAAAAATTAAATTTCAGGAATTAGGCTATCGCACCCCGGATAGATTGCCCCAATTGTTTTATGAGGCCATTAGAAATACTGGAAGTGGACAAGTTGCAAGTAGTGTAGTGAAAAGTTCTGCGGGCTATCACGT
>CAILON010000051.1 GCA_903835865.1 uncultured beta proteobacterium | reverse complement strand
ATCTCCTAGTATTGAGCTTTAAATGTAAACGCAAATAAGATTTGGTGCTGGCTACAAGAAAAAACAGTGGGGCATTTAGCTCTCATTGAGCGTCAGCAAAGATGAGATAAATCCATTACATTGAATGGATGACTGATTCCACCCCCTCTTTTCGCAAAATCCCCCTATTTCCTCTGGGCACCATTCTCTTTCCAGATGGCGTGATTGCTCTAAAGATTTTTGAAGCACGCTACCTAGACATGATTAAGCAATGCTTGCGAGAAAAGACGGAATTTGGCGTAGTAAGCATCATCAAAAACTCAGATGCCAGCGAAGAAGATATATCTCTATCTTTTTCAAGTATTGGCACATTGGCTCAAATTGAGGACTTTGACCCTGTCCAGCCGGCGCTTTACATGACCAAGTCATTTGGCACGCAACGCTTCAGGCTAATACGCAGCAAACAAGAGGTTAATGGACTTTGGATGGGTGAAGTTGAGCTTATAGAAAACGATCCCCTTACCCCGATTCCTCAAGAGCACCAAAAAGTTGCTGAGTTATTAGATGAAATCATCTCAGTTATTCAAAGCGAAGATCTTTTGGGGGAAACCTTTTTTAAGAAACCATTTAAGGTAGATGATTGTGGCTGGGTTTCCAACCGCCTTGCCGAGCTTCTACCAATCTCATTGGCTCAAAAGAATCACTTGCTGGCACAAACTAATCCCAGAATCAGACTCGATCTTATTACTGAAATCATTGAAGATGATGATTTAAGAAATCTCAAGATGCATTGACGCCATGTTAGATGAGCTCATCCGAAAAACAATTCGAGAAATGGTTGGTGGGGGCGGTCCTCCAGTAGCGTTCCTAACCCCAAAAGGTGATCGGGGCTTATTCGGGCCAGAATCGATTGCCTGGAAAGTTCATGCAGACTTTATTTCCATGATGATTGGTGGAATTAGTTCCCTAATTTTACAAGCTCTTCATCCACAAGCTTTAGCAGGAGTCTGGGATCACTCTAGTTTTAGAGAAGATCTCAAAGGTAGATTGGGTAGAACAGCCTTTTTTATAGCCGCCACTACTTACGGCTCTGCAGAGATGGCGAACAATATCATTGAAAAGGTGAATCAAATACATACCAAGATTACTGGCTTTGATGAATTTGGCAAACCTTACTCGGCCACAGATCCACATTTACTTTCTTGGGTGCACCTGACTGAAACTCGCAGTTTTATGAGAGCTTATGAAGACTATCGAAAAGAGAAAATAAACCCTCAAGATAAAGACCAATACTTTATGGAGATGAGCATACTTGGCGAGAGGATGGGTGCCAAAGATTTACCAAGCACTTACGCTGGCACAAATGAAGCAATTAAAAGTTATATCCCTGAGCTTTATTTTGGAGAACGGGCGCAGAGTATTTTAGATTTATTGGAAAACTTTCCGAGCAACCTTAGTGCAAAGCCTTTTATTAAGCTCATTAGTCGAGCTGGGGTGCTAAATCTGCCTGACTGGGTCTATCCCATGATTAAAAAACCAACACCCAGCTATCTTGAGCGCTTTGCCGTAAAGAGGAGCATTGATTTAATTGCAATACCTGTACGTGAGGCCCTTAAAGATGGAGTAGCCGCCCACTCTCTTCGTAGGGTTTACGGATAAATTATTGAGAAAGTGATCATGACTTCAGGCTACTTAATATCTAGCATCTATAAAAACATACAACTTGGACCTTGTATTGATTGGCTCCATGGCGGTAGATTAGCAAACGAAATTAGTGTTCCGACATCCACATTTATTTAATAAGGGCTAGAAATGTCTTTAGCATCAATTGAATTACGAGACCTCAAACTTCAAACCAAAATTGGCACATATGGGCTAGATGCGATCATTCCCAAACAACATCTTTTAGATTTAACGCTTTGGATTGACGCAACACTTGTTCTGATATCACAAGACATTATGGAGAATGTTTTTGATTACGACCCCCTAGTAATCGAGATTGACAGGCTTGCAGCAGATTGTCATTACGAAACACAGGAAAGACTCATCACTCGAATTGTTCAAGCATGCGCAAGCTATTCTGAAATTAAAGCAATGGATATTAGCCTCTGTAAATTACCTGTGCGTGCAGGATCAGGATCTCTTGGTGTGAGACTCTCGATAGATTCATTAACCTTGAATAACTTTAGAGTCCCTAATACTTTTGCGTAGATTTGCCCTGATGAAACTTAAAATTTCATCATAAAATTGGCGAATCTTTTTAATGAGCTTTAACAAAACTTGACCCCTTACTCTATATAAAGACATGAAATTACCAAACATCATTATCTGTATTCTATCTAGCGCTTTACTTGTATTGTTTGCCTTACCGGTGCAAGCAAAGCTTGCTAGCGATCTAAGTGATGGTCAGCATATCTTACTCATGCGTCATGCTGATGCCCCAGGCTATGGGGATCCGGCAGGATATCAACTAGATAAGTGTTCTACCCAAAGGAATTTGGGTGATAGAGGCAAGAAGCAATCAATCATCATAGGTCAATGGCTCAGCAAACAAGGAATTAACTCAGCAAACGTCATCAGTAGCGTTTGGTGCCGCTGTGTCGACACGGCAAAATTATTAAATAAGGGTGCAATTACCACCAGCCCAGCCCTGAGTTCTTTTTTCGATGATATGAGTCTTGAAAAACAACAAACTCAAGCTTTAGAAAAACTGATTCAAACACAGCTTAATGAAAACCCAAAGACGCCGCTCATTCTGGTAACTCACCATGTCAATATTGAGGCATATGCGGGAAAAGCCGTAAATGTTGGAGACATGGTTTTGGTCAAAGTAGATAAGAATGGCAAATACCTCTCACAACAAATCTATCCAAGTCCAAGCTTTTAATTACCTAGACATATCAATCTATAAATAGTTTATTGATCCAATAGCAATCCTATATCTCTATTTAGGTTGCTATAAAAGATGCATGGAGATGGCTTACACATTTAGTTGCACAGAAAGAAAAACGCTTTGGAGCGAGGGTCTAAGCACCTCATTGCTCCAAAGTGCTTTCTGGGAAATTGATGAGCGTTACTTAAGGTAACGCTTGTTTACCAGTCATGTGATTTTCAATAAGCTTCTGTAGAATAAAGCTTATGAAACCAACCATCAAAATAGACTATGTATCCGATGTGGCT
>CAILON010000050.1 GCA_903835865.1 uncultured beta proteobacterium | reverse complement strand
CATACGACCTGCAACTGGGTGGATCGCATATTTCACGGTTACGCCATGATGTGTAAGTTTTTCAGTAAGTTCTTTAAGAGCATGCTGTGCACGTGCCACTGCTAAGCCATAGCCAGGAACGATGATGACAGTATCAGCATTTTCCATTAGGAAGGCAGCATCTTCTGGGGATCCAGTCTTATAGTTCTTTGGACTCCCATCGTCGTCGCCACCACCAGCAGCAGTTTCAGCACCGAAGCCGCCGAGCAATACTGCAATGATGGAACGGTTCATCGCCTTACACATAATGTAGGACAGAATCGCACCTGATGATCCAACGCAAGCGCCAGCAATAATCAACACAGGGTTATTTAAAGTGAAGCCAATACCTGCAGCCGCCCAACCAGAGTAGCTATTAAGCATCGATACAACCACTGGCATATCTGCTCCACCAATTGGAATGATCAAGGTCACGCCCAATACCAAGGCAATCGCACACATTGCCAAGAAGGCTGCGTGGCTATCACCCATGTAGTAAGCAATACCAGCGCCCACCATGGAAATTGCTAAAACTAAGTTGAGTAAATGTTGACCAGTAAAGCTCACAGGCTTACCACTGACTTTGCCTGACAACTTACCAAAGGCAATGACAGATGCGGTAAAGGTGATGGCACCAATGAACGCGCCAATAAAGAGCTCAATCTTCTGGGCGCCAGTATGGTCTTGTGCAGGATTAAATACAGCAGCAATCGCGATTAAGACAGCAGACAAGCCCACAAAGGAGTGCATCAAAGCAACGAGCTCAGGCATCTTAGTCATTTGTACGCGTTTAGCAGCAATCGTTCCGATGATGGCGCCACCAACTATCGCAACGCCAATTAAAGAGATAACAGGCTTGAAGTCAGGAATGAAGAAGGTGGTAATGACGGCCAATAGCATACCAATCATGCCAAAGGTATTGCCTTGGCGTGAAGTAGTTGGTGATGACAGTCCACGCAGTGCCAGAATAAATAGCACTGAGGAAATGAGGTAAGAAATAGCGGTGATGTTTGACATTATTTTGGTCTCAATTAGTCTCTAGACAAGTTTTGTTCTGGTTTTATTTAGTTCCGGCTGCATCAGCCTTCGGAGCTTTTTTCTTGAACATCTCTAGCATGCGACGGGTGACCATAAAGCCACCAAAAATGTTGATAGATGCGAGGAATACTGCGACCGCACCAATAATGCTGGTGAGGGTGATTTCATCACCGCCGATAACTTCGGTTTGCAGTAAGGCGCCAACAATAATAATTCCAGAGATAGCGTTCGTTACAGCCATCAAAGGAGTATGTAGTGCTGGTGTCACGTTCCACACTACGTGGTAGCCAACAAAAATGGCCAGAACAAACACGGTGATGTTTTGGACTGTGAGGATGCTTTGAAAGGCAGCGAGATCCATAATATTTCCTTAGAATTTTTTAATATTAGTTTTTACGGATGGCTTGACCATCTCGACACATTAAGCAAGCAGTAACGATGTCATCATCTGTGGGGATCACTAACTTCGCATCTTTATCCACAATGAGCTTGAGGAAGTCGAGTAAGTTACGTGAGTACAGTGCTGAAGCATCTGCTGCAACCATGCTGGCTAAATTGGTGTAACCCACAATCTTCACACCATTTACATCAACCAATTTATCGGCTTGAGTGAGAGGGCAGTTACCAGACCCGTTATCGCCTTTACCTGCAGCCAAGTCGATCACCACAGAGCCAGGTTTCATATTGGCAACGGTATCGCTGTGCAACAGGACTGGAGGCTTGCGACCTGGAATTAACGCAGTTGTAATGACGATGTCAGCTTGTTGAGCGCGCTCAGCAACCAAAGCAGCTTGACGTTTCATCCAAGCTTCTGGCATTGGACGGGCATAGCCACCAACGCCTTGAGCGATTTCACGCTCTTCATCTGTTTCATAAGGTACATCAACAAACTTTGCACCTAAGGATTCAATTTGCTCTTTAGCGGCTGGACGTACATCAGAGGCTTCAATCACAGCACCTAGACGTTTAGCGGTAGCAATAGCTTGTAAGCCGGCAACACCTGCACCCAGAATTAATACACGCGCTGCTTTAACAGTGCCTGCAGCAGTCATCAGCATTGGCATAAAGCGTTGATACTCATTCGCCGCAACCAGGACTGCTTTGTAACCAGCAATATTGGCTTGCGAGGAAAGTACGTCCATGCTTTGAGCGCGAGTGGTGCGTGGCGCAGCCTCTAATGAGAATGCAGTCACGCCTTGAGCAGCCATTGCAGCAATGTTGTCGTTATCAAATGGATCCAGCATGCCCATGAGCACGCTACCAGCTTTAATTTGCTTTAATTCAGCCGCCTCAGGAGCGCGTACTTTGAGTACTAGCTCAGCGCCAAAAGCATCTGCAGCGCTGCCAATGGAGGCACCAACGGCTTCGTATGCGGAGTCTGGTTGACTGGCTTTCACACCCGCATCTTTTTGAATGACGACGGTATGACCCTGGCTAATCAGTTTTTTAACGGTTTCTGGTGTAGCGGCTACTCGAGTTTCCCCGGGCCTTGTTTCCAGTGGTACTCCTATGCGCATGGCATGTCTCCAAAAGCAAAATTTATAAAAAATCTATTTTAATTAAATAGTCGCAATAGCAGCTATTTACTTACCCCACAGACCACTAACCCAGTTTTAGCCCAAATTCGTGTGAAATTAGACTAAGACTTCTACAATGTGGTTTGCCAGCTTAAATTGAATTCTCGCATTTTTTGATGATCCAGCTCAATTCTTCTTCAATCCCACCCATAAAGCCTAACAAAGTCGTCATTGGCATGTCTGGAGGGGTAGATTCGTCAGTTGCTGCCTGGATGCTTAAAGAGCAGGGCTACGAAGTGGTCGGTCTCTTTATGAAAAATTGGGAGGATGACGACAATGACGAATATTGTTCAGCCCGTCAGGATTGGCTCGATGTTGTCTCAGTAGCCGATTTGATTGGGATTGATGTGGAGGCAGTCAATTTTGCTGCCGAATACCGCGAGCGGGTCTTTGCTGACTTTTTGCGCGAATACGCTGCTGGGCGCACCCCAAATCCGGATGTACTTTGTAATGCCGAAATTAAGTTCAAAGCCTTTTTAGATCATGCCATGAGTTTGGGTGCCGATGCTATTGCTACTGGTCACTATGCAAGAGTGCGCCACGTGGCAGGCAAAGTGCAATTGTTAAAAGCAGTGGATGCCAGTAAAGATCAAAGTTACTTTTTACATCGCTTAACGCAAACTCAATTGGCAAATGTTTTGTTTCCGCTCGGAGAGATTCCGAAAACAGAAGTACGTCAGATTGCAGAAAAAATTGCTTTACCCAATGCGCGTAAAAAAGATTCCACTGGAATTTGTTTTATTGGCGAGCGTCCTTTTAGAGAATTCTTAAACCGATATTTACCAACAACTCCCGGCCCCATTAAAACTCCTGAAGGCAAGGTAGTTGGCGAGCATATGGGCTTAGCTTTCTTCACCTTGGGGCAGCGTAAAGGTATTGGAATAGGCGGAAGCCAAGATGGTAACGGCGATGCATGGTATGTAGCGCGCAAGGATGTATCGAACAATACTTTGTATGTGGCACAAGGCCATGAACACCCATGGTTATTGGCTAACAGGCTCGAAGCAATTGATGCAAGTTGGGTTGCCGGTAGCGCACCTACTTCAGGAAACTATTCTGCTAAGACACGTTATCGTCAAACAGATTCTGCTTGTGTAATTAGTGAGGGCAAAGAAGGCCCACTCAGTTTTGAGTTGAGCTTTCCAGATGCTCAGTGGGCAGTTACGCCAGGACAATCAGCCGTTTTATATGACGGTGATATTTGTCTTGGTGGTGGAATTATCTCCGCCTAAAAATACAAGGTAATTTCTTCAATTACCTTGACTCAAACTTACGCCGCTGGTGGCGCAGTTTCAATAAACGCAGCTCTCTGCATTAATTTTTGATAGAGGCGATCAAGGTTTGGATATTGCGTTTGCCATTGCACTTCTGGGAAGCGCAACAATAAATATCCAATCGCACAACCAACAGCAACATCTGCCAGTGTCATTTGATTGCTATGACACCAAGCATTTTCACCAAGGTTTTCTGACATTTGGCGTAGGGCAGCATCAATCTTGCCCATTTGGCGATCTACCCAAACTTGGCTTTGCTGTTCTGCTGGACGTAGGGTGCGCTCTAAGCGCGCCAAAATACCTGCATCCATAATTCCATCAGATAAGGCTTCCCAGGTCTTTACAGAGGCGCGATCGCGAGTATCCGCAGGAATAAGCTTGCATACAGGGCTCAGACCGTCAGCGTATTCCGCAATCACGCGTGAGTCATAAATCACCCCGCCATCATCCAGAATCAGGCAAGGAACCTTACCTAGAGGGTTAGTTTGGGCAATTTTGCTATCTGGAGCCCAGACGTTTTCCAGTACATGGTCAACATCAAGCTTTTTTTCCGAGAAAACAATGCGTACTTTGCGTACATAGGGGCTGGTGAGGGATCCGATTAGTTTCATGGGGCACAGTATAGCTATCCCAAGGAAGGGATGGCAGAACGCATTAAAATCAAGTCTTATTGATATATTCAGTGCAAAGGCAATATCTGTGAATCAGCCGCTTTCAACCCTTAATGCCCTTTCCCCTTTAGACGGCCGCTACGCCGGCAAATTAGATGCGCTTCGCCCATGGTTATCTGAAGCTGCCTTTATGCGCCAACGTGTCTTTGTCGAGATTCATTGGCTTTTGGCTCTAGCATCCGCTGGTCTGCCAGATGTTCCAAAAATCAGTACCGCCGACGAAGCCTTCTTACTTTCCCTTCCTGAGAATTTCTCAGATGCGGATGCTCAGCGCATTAAAGACATTGAAGCGGTAACCAATCATGACGTTAAAGCGGTTGAATATTTCCTCAAAGAAAAAGTTTCAGGACGTCCAGATCTATTAAAGGCTAGTGAGTTCATTCACTTTGCTTGCACTTCGGAAGATATTAATAACACTTCACATGGTTTGATGTTGCGGGGCGCTCGCGATGAAGTGCTCTTGCCACAGCTCAACAAGATTTTGTCAGTACTCACTGATTTAGCGCTTGAGCATGCCAAGGTGCCTTTGCTATCACGTACCCATGGCCAACCTGCTTCTCCAACTACTCTAGGTAAAGAAATTGCGAACATTGTTAAACGTTTGGAGCGCGCGATTGAAGCCATTGCAGCTGCGCCACTACTGGGCAAGATGAATGGTGCGGTTGGTAATTACAACGCCCACATTTCTGCATATCCTGATTTTGACTGGGAAAACTTTTCTAAGGGCGTGGTGGAGAAGCGTTTGGGTTTAACTTTTAATCCTTACACCATTCAGATCGAGCCTCATGACGGCATGGCGCAATTGTTTGATGCGATTGCTCGTGCCAATACCATCCTCTTGGATATGGATCGTGATTTCTGGTCCTATATTTCTATTGGTTATTTTAAGCAGCGCACTAAGGAGGGTGAGATTGGTTCCTCAACCATGCCGCATAAAGTAAATCCGATTGACTTTGAAAACTCCGAAGGAAATTTGGGTGTGGCAAATGCATTACTTCGCCACCTCGCCGAAAAATTACCAATCTCACGCTGGCAGCGTGACTTGACTGATTCAACAGTGTTGCGCAATTTAGGCCCTGCATTTGGTCATAGCGTTTTAGCCTATGACAGCGCCTTGCGCGGCTTGGGTAAATTAGAAGTGAATCATGCAGCAATTGCTGTAGATCTAGACGCGTGTTGGGAAGTATTGGCTGAGCCAGTTCAAACTGTAATGCGTCGCTATGGCATTGAGAATCCGTATGAGCAGTTAAAAGAGCTGACTCGCGGCAAAGGTATTAATCAAGCCGATCTTCAGAACTTCATTCGTGGTTTGAAAATTCCGGATGATGCAAAAGCGCGTTTGCTCGAGATGACTCCATCATCCTATTTAGGTAAGGCGGTCGAGCTGACCGAACGTCTGAAAAAGTGAGTCTTACTACCGCTTCAGAATACGGGGCGCGTCCTCGGGTTTGGTTTGCTGTTTATCAATTGCTTTGGCATCTTTTATTGCCTTTAGCTTTTATTCGCCTTGCATGGCGTTCAAGACATGCTTTTGCCTACCTTCATCACATCCCTGAGCGCCTTGGCTTTGGCTATAGGAAGCCCATTACCAAGGGTGTTGTGTGGATTCATGCGGTATCCGTTGGTGAGACACGAGCAGCACAACCTCTGATTGAGGCTTATCTTGCCAAAGGAGAATCCATTCTTCTTACGCATATGACACTCAATGGTCGCCGAACTGGCAAACAATTATTTGGTAAAGAGATAGCGGCAGGTCGGATTCGTCAGGTGTATCTGCCTTATGACCTTTGTTGGTCAGTCGAGCATTTTTTAAATACCTTCGCTCCCAAGCTTGGCCTCTTTATGGAAACCGAAGCGTGGCCTACCGTCGTCTTTCGTTGTGCCGACAAAGGCTTGCCATTGTTCTTGGTCAATGCGCGCCTATCTGAGAGAAGTGCGCGTCGCGTCAATCGATTTGGTAAAGCAGGGCATGCTTTATTCCAGGCATTCGCAGGCATCTTGGCCCAGACTGAATTTGATGCGCAGCGCTATCGCAGTCTTGGTGTTCAAAATATCGAAGTGGTGGGCAATCTGAAGTTTGATGTGCCGCTAGATGCTGCCTTGGTTAAACAAGGTAAGGCTTGGCAAGAAAATTTACATGCAAGTCAGCGCCTCATGGTGTGCGCAGCCAGTACCCGTGATGGTGAAGAAACTATCATTTTGAAAGCCTGGAAAGATTTGTTGCTTAACCACGCTTTTGAGGTTCCCCCTTTACTGTGTTTGGTACCTCGACACCCTGAGCGGTTCTCCGAAGTTGCTGATCAGATTCATGCTACGGGCTTGAAATTTCGTAGACGCACTGAATGGCAAGGCATACCTAAAGACAATGCAGGTCTAGAGGTAGTCTTAGGTAACTCTATGGGCGAGATGCCGATGTATTACAGCGCCGCTGACTTGGTTGTCATGGGTGGAAGCCTCTTGCGTTTTGGCGGCCAGAACTTGATTGAAGCCTGTGCTGCGGGTTGCCCAGTCTTATTAGGTGAACATACCTACAACTTTCAGCAAGCATCCCTCGACGCTCTAGATTCTGGCGCCGCTAAACGGATTAAAGGGGATTTACTCTTAGGCGAACCCATCGCATTGATGGAGTCCTTAAAGTCCTTATTGCTTAATCCTGCAGAGTTAGCGCAGATGGCAAGTGCTGCAAAGACTTATTCAGTGGAACATCAAGGTGCGACAAAGCGAATTATTGCCGCCCTTGATCATCAAAACTTTTCTCTCGCTTAGACTCTAGCGCCAAAATTAGGATCATCTTTTCTTGCATCGTCATCGGGCTTTTTATCGCCTTTGATTAAATCTTCGCGGGTAACACCAAGCCACATTGCTAGTGCTGCTGCAACGAAGACAGAAGAGTAAATGCCAAACAAAATACCAATGGTGAGGGCTAAGGCGAAGTAGAACAAGGTTGGGCCACCAAATATCAACATCGCCAGAACCATCATCTCAGTACTACCGTGAGTAATTACGGTACGGCTGATAGTGCTGGTAATGGCGTTATCAATAATCTCACGCGTGTTCATCTTGCGGTACTTGCGAAAGTTTTCACGAATACGGTCAAAGATCACCACTGACTCGTTTACGGAGTAGCCCAGAACTGCCAATACAGCAGCCAGTACTGAGAGTGAAAACTCCCATTGGAAAAATGCAAAGAAGCCCAAGATGATCACGATGTCATGCAAGTTTGCAATGATGCCGGCCAGAGCAAATTTCCACTCAAAGCGGAATGAAAGATACACAACGATGCCGATGATCACAAAGATCAGTGCTTTCAGACCATCAAATGCTAATTCTTGACCAACTTGTGGGCCCACAAATTCAACTCGCTGAAGCTTTGCCCCCGTGGCGCTAGGATCAAGTGCTTGCATCACGGCAGTGCTTTGATCCGCAGAGGAGATTAGCTTGCCTTCAGCATCCTTTTGCAAAGGGAGGCGAATCATCACATCACGTGAGCTACCAAAATTTTGGATTTGCGTATCTGCATAGCCTAGTTTTTCTACTTTGGCGCGAATGGAGTCTAGAGGAGCTGTTTGTGGATAGCTCACCTCCATAACGGTACCACCCGTAAATTCGATAGAAAGATGTAGTCCGTTATGCCAGAGGAAAAATACTGCTGCTAAGAAGGTGATGAGAGAAATCGCATTGAGCACCAATGCATGGCGCATAAATGGAATATCTTTTTTGATGCGAAAAAATTCCATGACTTATTTCTCCTGTGGGCGCCAAACTTGGCCAATAGCGAGTTTCTGAATCTTTTTATGTCTGCCGTACCAGAGATTAACAAGGCCACGCGAGAAGAAGACTGCTGAGAACATCGAGGTCAAAATACCAAGACAATGCACTACCGCGAATCCTTTAATAGGGCCTGAGCCAAAGGCGAGCAAGGCAAGACCAGCAATTAAGGTGGTGACGTTAGAGTCCAAAATGGTTGCCCAAGCCTTATCAAAGCCTACTGAAATAGCTGTATGGGGCGCAGCGCCATTGCGCAGCTCTTCACGAATACGTTCGTTAATCAACACGTTGGAGTCAATCGCCATACCGAGTGCCAAGGCCATCGCCGCAATACCAGGAAGGGTCAGTGTTGCCTGAAGCATTGATAGAACGGAGATCAATAAGAGCAAGTTCACTGCCAAAGCAATGACCGAGAAAAAGCCAAAGAGTAGGTAGTAGGCCATCATGAAAATAGCAATCGCAGCAAATCCGATCAGTAGGGATTTAAAGCCCTTCTCAATATTCTCGGCACCTAAACTCGGTCCAATGGTGCGCTCTTCAATAATCTCCATTGGGGCTGCTAGTGAGCCTGCGCGTAGCAAGAGCGCCAAATCATTAGCGCTTGCCGTAGTTGGCTGACCCGTAATTTGGA
Source organism: uncultured beta proteobacterium (assembly GCA_903835865.1). Lineage (GTDB taxonomy): Bacteria > Pseudomonadota > Gammaproteobacteria > Burkholderiales > Burkholderiaceae > Polynucleobacter. The sequence goes on along the minus strand of CAILON010000050.1, from coordinate 379 downwards.
ATTTAGAGCCAAATTCCCCTTGAATAGTGGCAATAGTGAGAACTTCACCTTTACCCTTTTCAAAGAGGATCATGCCCATTGGTTTGCCAATGTTTTCACGAGTGATTTCTTGCATCACTCGACCACCAGCAGCATCTAAAGAAATGTTCACTGCAGGTCTTTGGTTTTGATCAAAGCCAGCACTCGCATCGGTAATGCGATCGCCACTGAAAATAACGGATTTCTTAAACACGCCTAGACGAGTTTCACCAAAGCGAAATACATCCATTCCAGGAGGTGGGGTTTCGCCAATACCAATGGTAGAAACGATTGGGTCAGCAAGACGTGACTCTAAGGTTGCGGTGCGTCCAATAATATCTTTAGCACGCGCAGTATCTTG
>CAILON010000049.1 GCA_903835865.1 uncultured beta proteobacterium | reverse complement strand
TTGTGTCAGTGTGACGGTATAGTTCTTTTGATCAAAGACGCGTGAGTTACCCGTACCTGGGGCCACTACTGTGGTGCCTTGACCATGTTGGTAGTAGCGTGTGCCACCGGGCGTTGCGTTTGCCTGAGGCATTAAAAGTGAGAGACCTTGCCAGTACAGTTCTTTACTAGCCTGATAGTTAAAGCGAGCAGCATTGAGAACCGGGTCGCTAAATGCGGCCTCTTGATAGAGCGTAATTAAATCACTCAGACGGCCCTTATCAATATTTGCTGAGCCATTGATATTGACATTCGAAGGGGTTGCTTGGTCAGGCAGTGCTAATTTCGGGGGCGCAATAAATTGGGGTGGTTGATCAAGTCCAGTTAAAGATTGGGCGCTTATAGGAGTGGGTAAAGAAGGTCGTGCCCCAATTGCGCTTTGTGCCAAAACATCAGAAGAAACTAAGCCGAGGCCTAACGTCTGACTCAGGATTAGGCTAATCGCTGTTATCTGAGAGGGGTGGGGGCGTCTTGGGGTCATGTAATTCAAATGCTTTTTTAATGTGCCATGCAGTTTAAGGCTAATTTATTCAAATTGCTCATTTCTGATGTATTTTGCCAAATAGTCTAAAACTGGCCTGGATGCCTATAAAATTTAGCCCATGGATCTAATTTTGTTGGCTAAAGCATTAATTCTGGGGGTGGTTGAGGGCTTAACGGAGTTTTTGCCGATCTCCAGCACTGGGCACCTGATTTTGGTTGGTGATTTACTCAATTTCAATGACGATCAAGGCAAAGCCTTTGAGGTCATTATTCAATTTGGCTCTATTTTGGCGGTTTGCTGGGAGTTCCGGCACAAGCTCTGGAGCGTAGCCTCCTCGCTTAAAGTCAGCCCCCAGTCCCGCCGCTTTGTGCTTAACCTCATCATCGCCTCAATTCCGGCTATGGGTTTGGGCTTCATATTTGGCAAGCATATTAAGGCGGTCTTATTTGCCCCCATCCCAGTGGCTAGTGCTTTTATTGTTGGTGCCTTGGTGATTTTTTGGGCAGAGCGTCGGCAGCTTCATTTGAGTCCTTCAGAAAGAGCGATTCATTCCGTTGATGATCTGACCTATTTAGATGCGCTGAAGGTAGGCTTAGCGCAATGTGCTGCCCTGATTCCAGGAACCTCACGATCAGGCGCAACCATTATTGGCGGAATGCTATTCGGTATTCCCAGAGTTGTTGCTACTGAGTTTTCGTTTTTCTTGGCAATACCTGTCATTGGCGGTGCAACTGCTTATGAGCTGCTTAAGCTTTGGAAGTCCCCAGTGGATTTCTCGGGGGCGTACAGCCTAGCAATTGTGGTGGGTTTCATCGCCGCCTTTATCTCCGCTTTCATCTGCGTACGCTGGTTAATTCGCTATGTGGGGCATCATAACTTTGTGCCGTTTGCTTGGTATCGAATTGCTTTTGGTTTATTGGTTCTCATCACCGCTTACTCCGGCTTGATTGCCTGGTCTCATTAATTCACCCTCGATCTTTTAGGAGTCAATATGGACGCATCCATTGATGCAATTACCAATAATATTCAGCTAGCCTTAGCACCTGTTTTTTTATTAACAGCGGTTGCTACTTTGCTCAACGCGATTTCAGCGCGCTTGGCAAGATCGGTTGATCGCATGCGCTCGATTCAAAAACTCATTCATGCAGATCCTCATTTGAGCGATGCTCTTCGAGCGCAAATGCGACTTGAGGCCAATGAGGCAAAAATCCGCGGCCGTTTGTGCACTGCGGCGATCTTTTTTGTTGTCTTAAGTGGTTTATTTATTTCTTTGACCGTACTTGAGCTCTTCTTCTTTCAGGCTGGGGCTGTTCGATCGCTACAAACTGCTTGGGTCATAAGGACCTTTGTGCTGGGTTTAGTGTCCTTTATGACCTCATTGGGCTTTGTATTGGCTGAGGTGGTATTTGCCTATCGATCCGCTGGCTGGGACTCTCCCCATCATTAGATCTTGTTACCGTTAAAATTGGCAAAACTTTAATTAAAGACTAAATATGAACAAAATCCTCATTAGTGGTGGCGCAGGCTTTTTAGGTTCCCACCTAACCGAAAGACTTCTCAAAGAAGGTAATGAGGTTTTGGTGGTTGATAATTTCTTTACAGGTAGCAAGCAAAATTTAGCGCATTTGCTATCCAATACCAATTTAGAAGTGATGCGTCACGATGTGACCTTTCCTCTATATGTAGAAACCAATCAGATCTATAACTTAGCCTGTCCTGCATCCCCTGTGCATTATCAGTATGACCCTGTGCAAACTACCAAGACGAGTGTGCATGGTGCGATCAATATGCTGGGCTTAGCTAAGCGTACGCGCGCTCGTATTTTGCAAGCATCGACTAGTGAAGTGTATGGCGATCCAGAAGTCCATCCTCAGCCAGAAGAGTATTGGGGAAGAGTCAATCCCATTGGTATTCGTTCTTGCTATGACGAGGGTAAGCGTTGTGCAGAGACTCTGTTTTTTGATTACTACCGTCAACATGGTTTGGATATTAAAGTGGTTCGTATCTTTAATACTTACGGCCCGCGTATGAATCCGCATGATGGACGGGTAGTGAGCAACTTCATTGTTCAAGCACTCGAAGGTAAAGACATCACGATTTATGGTGATGGCCAGCAAACACGTAGCTTTTGCTATGTGGATGATTTGATCGATGCTTTTGTACTCATGATGAATACTGAGAAGGGTTTTACAGGCCCCGTGAATACTGGTAACCCAGGCGAATTTACGATGCTGCAGTTGGCTGAAACGATTTTGCGCCTCTCTGGCAGTAAATCGAAATTGGTCTTTGAGGCCTTGCCATCCGATGATCCAAAACAGCGTCAACCCAATATTGAGCTTGCTAAGGCGAAGCTTGGTTGGGAGCCAAAAGTGAATCTTGAGGATGGTCTCAAAGAAACCATTGCCTACTTTAGGAAGGTGCTGGCTTAACTTGTCGTCTCATCCAGTAGAGCGCATTCGCTCTTTTGTCTTAAGGGCAGGCAGAACTACTGCAGGTCAGCAGCGAGCCATTGATGAGCTTGGGCCACAATTTTTGATTCCCTTTCAAGATGGGCAAATTGATCTTCAGGGGATCTTTGGTGGATCCAATAAACCCAAGATTCTAGAAATCGGATTTGGCATGGGAGAAACCACCGCCAAAATTGCAGCCCTTCGAGCCGAAGATGATTTTCTGGCGATTGAGGTCCACACACCAGGAGTGGGAGCGCTACTGAAGTTGATTGGTGAAAATCAACTCACGAATCTTCGCTTGATTCGGCATGATGCCGTTGAAGTTTTAGAGAAGATGCTTCCAGAAAATGCCCTAGATGGGATCCACATTTATTTTGCAGATCCTTGGCACAAGAGGCGTCACCATAAGCGTCGTCTGATTCAGTCTACTTTTATAAAGTTGCTAGTCTCTCGCTTAAAGCCTGGCGGCTATCTTCATTTGGCAACCGACTGGCATAACTACGCCGAGCAAATGCTCTTAGTCTTGAATGCTGAACCCGCTTTGCTAAATACCTCTTCCAGCCAGATCAAGATAGAGACCTTCAGCGCAGAAGAGGCGGCTAAAGACGGTGAGTCTTCGAATGAATTTAAGCCCAGCGCAGCCCAGCTAGAGGTGAATCATCC
>CAILON010000048.1 GCA_903835865.1 uncultured beta proteobacterium | reverse complement strand
TTTACCTGTAATTCCTGACCAATCGTTGTTAGTAGGGTGGGAAGATTTTGAGTGCGTAGAGCTTGCGCTTTTTCTGACCAGGAAATCAGATTGGTGTTGTTAGGCTCCACTGCTAATGCAAAGCGAATATTCGATAAGGTGTACTCATGAGTGCAATACACCAATGTGTTTTTAGGAAGGGCTGCAAATTTCGCTAGAGACTGGCTCATTTGGGTTGGGCTTCCCTCAAACAGTCGTCCACATCCTGAGGCAAATAAGGTATCGCCACAAAAGAGCATGGGCTCCAACACATTGGCTTGCATGTTAGCGAAGTAGGCTATGTGGCTCAAAGTATGACCAGGGACTTCAAAGACCTTCAGACTGATGCGCGGCACAGCAATTTCAATCTGGTCACCTTCCATCGCCACGTGAGTTCGCCCTGGAATTTCATGATGAGCTGGGCCATATACAGGGATCGTAGATCCCACGCTGCGCAATAAATCCATTATTCCACCGGTATGATCCGCATGGTGGTGGGTAATTAAAATGCCAGATAGGGTTAATTTTTGCTGCTCCAGATAGTGTAAAACTGGAGACGCGTCACCTGGATCAACCACAAGTGCTGAGCTCCCGTCATGAATACACCAGATGTAATTGTCATCAAATGCGGGAATAGGCCAAACTTGCAATAAAGTATTCTTATCCATAGACCGATGATACCAACCCCACCCATTCCTATGCAGTCCCCTGCACCCCCATGGAGCTCTTGGGAGGAATGGCTGCAATCCCCTCCAGGCCAATATGTGCTTAATTGGGAGCAAACCTGCTTTGATCACATCGTAGATGACGTCTTTGGATTTCATGCCCTGCAAATAGGGCTTCCGCAAATCAACACTTTGCGAGAAAACCGGATGCCATTACATGCTTTACTGGTGCATGCCAATGACAATATTGATGCCCAGCCTAACTCAGTCTGGCATTACATCAAAGGCGATACGGCAGAACTTCCTTTTGCAAGTGAAAGTATTGATTTAATTGTTCTACCGCATGTTTTGGAATTTGCCACAGACCCACATCAAATATTGCGTGAAGTTGATCGAGTACTTCGACCTGAGGGACGGCTTGTCATTTCCGGATTTAATCCAGCAAGCCTTTGGGGGATGCGTCAATACATCAGTAGGCTAATAGGAAGCCCATATCTTCCCAGGGATGGCCAATTTATTGGACTAATACGTATCAAGGACTGGTTGCAATTACTGAATTTTTCCCTCGATCGGGGTCATTTTGGGTGCTATAAGCTACCCCTGCAAGGTCAAGGCATTGCTAGAATGGATTTTTTAGAGCCTATGGGCAATCGATGGTGGCCCATATTTGGTGCAGTATTCATTGTTTCGGCGATTAAGCGCCATCAGGGCATTCGCTTGGTAGGCCAAGTGCAAACCAGTCTTATCCCCTCAATTGCACCCTTAAGTCCCGCTGCTGAACGTGGCAATCTGAATAGAGACCCATTACAGTAAAGCTATGTCACACACCAGTCACTCAATTCCGCCACACCATATCGTCATTTACACGGATGGTGCCTGTAAAGGTAACCCTGGTCCAGGTGGCTGGGGTGCTGTATTACGTTCCGGTAAGCATGAAAAACACCTGCATGGTGGTGAAAAGCACACCACCAATAACCGTATGGAAATCAGCGCCGTTATTTTTGCCTTACGTGCCCTCAAGCAGCGAAGCTCCGTAGAACTCTGGACTGACTCTCAATACGTCCAAAAAGGAGTAACAGAATGGCTGGAAGGTTGGAAAAAACGGGGGTGGAAGACTGCCAGCAAGGATCCCGTCAAAAATTCCGATTTATGGCAGGAATTAGATGCTTTGCTCCCAGATCATGATATTTCCTGGCATTGGGTGCGTGGACATAATGGACACCCCGGGAATGAGCTGGCTGATCAGCTTGCAAATAAAGGGGTTGAGGACTTTTTGACCTAGGGCGGATTTATGGGGGCAGCCGTCATTTTTTAGCCTCCTATGAGAGAATGCCTAGGCACAACAGCGACCAAAAACCCCATTAGAATCCTAAAAAACCAAGAAAAAACGAGACCGTGTCAAAAATAGAATCTACGCTGAATAAATTACCTTCCAAAGTTGCGCAACTATTTGGCTTTGCCAAATCTCGCCTGTGCGCCCTTTGGCAAAAATTATCACCTCGCATACCGCTTATTACTTTTGCGTCCGTGAAATCGTTTGTCTTGAAGTTCAAATGGCGAATCCTGATCGCGCTGATTGTTTTATATGCGGGATCCAAAACTTACGATTATTTTTTTCCAGCGTCTGATAAGGCGGGCGGGCCCACAACTGTTACTACGATCGTAATTGATAAAAAAGATATACCCCTTATTATTGAAGCAACGGGCACCATAGTTTCTAATGGCATTGTTGATATCAGGCCCATGGTGACCAATACAGTTGCTAAGATTCATGTAAAAGATGGGCAAGAAGTAAAGGCTGGGGATTTGCTCTTCACCCTAGACAATCGAAATGACACAGCCAATTACGAGCGGCTCAAAGCATTAGCAGAAGACGCACAGAAGCAATATCTACGTGCCAAAGAATTGGTTACTAAAAACTTCATCTCTAAAGCAGGCTTAGAGACCTCACTGGCTAACGCCAAGTCAGCGCAAGCGGCAGCCCGCTCGGCTGAAGTACAACTCTCTTATGATTCCATTCGCTCTCCGATTGACGGACGCGCAGGTATTGTGAACGTTTTCCCAGGTTCATTAGTACAAGCTAGTAATGTAGTGACAACAGCAACCAGCTCCACTGCAACCTCTAGCGTTGGCGCCATGGTCACCATTACCCAACTCAATCCAATTAATGTGCAATTTGTAATTCCGGAAAAAGATATTCCAATTTTGCTTGAGAATCAGTTGGATGGAGAGCCATTAACAGTCAAAGTAACTGTGGGTGACTCTGGTAAAAATACCTACGAAGGCAAAGTTCTGGTAATTGATAACCAGGTTGATCCATCCATTGCAGCCGTCCGCGTAAAAGCGCAAATTCCAAATGACGCAATGACATTGCTACCAGGTCAGTTCGCCCGTGTTTCATTGGTTGCAAATACTTTGAAAGATGCACTTTCCGTGCCATCTCAAGCAATCGTGATGAATCCAAGGGGTCGGATTGTGTATACGGTTGATAAGGATGGCAAAGCCGTTTCTAAGCCTGTGAAGATGATTTATGAATACCAAGGCTCTACCGTCATCACTGGTATTGAAGCAGGCGATAAGGTTGTTGTTGAAGGCAAGCAAAACTTACGCCCTGGAAGCAAGGTACGTGAAGCGAAACCTGAAGCTGCCCCTAAAAACACACCTGTGACAGAGAAAAAATGACGCTTTCCGAATTATGTATTCGGCGCCCCGTAATGACGGTCTTGCTTTCAATAGCAACCGTTGTTGCCGGAACAGTTGCCTACTTCAACATTCCTGTAGCTGCTTTACCAAGCTTTAACACCCCTATTATTTCGGTCAGCGCCTCATTACCCGGCGCCTCTCCAGAAAATATGGCGTCTGCTGTTGCCTTGCCACTAGAAAAAGAATTTTCAACGATTGACGGCATTACCGTCATTAGCTCGGTCAACTCCTTGGGTAGCACCAGCATTACCTTGGAATTTAATAACAATCGCGATATTGATAAGGCTGCAGTAGATGTTCAAGCCGCTCTGCTAAGAGCTCAAAGACGTCTCCCTATTGAAATGACTGTTCCGCCGTCCTATCGCAAGGTAAATCCTGCTGATACACCAGTCTTAGTAGTGCGTATGAATTCCCCCTCAGTAAGCTTGTCTGACTTAAATGCTTATGCGGAAAACTTACTCTCGCCAAATCTGTCAACCATTAGCGGTGTTGCTCAGGTTTTAGTCTATGGCGCAAAACGTTATGCAGTTCGTATTCGAGTTCATCCTGATGCATTAGGTAATCGCAATCTCACGATGGATGATGTTGCGACTGCAGTCAATAAAGCGAATTCCAATAGTCCTGTTGGCGTACTCGATGGTCCTCGTCAATCCATCACGATCTATGCCAATCCTCAGCTCGTAAGGCCTGAAGAGTTTGGCAATCTGATCATTAGCCAAAAAAATGGTCTTCCTATTTACCTCAAAGATGTCGCTGAGGTGATGGAGAGTTATGAGGATGTGAAAAGCTTTGCCAGTGCCAACGGTGAGCGGTCCATTGCTATTGCAGTTTTGCGCCAGCCAAATGCCAATACAGTGGAGGTCGTCAAATCCATCAAGGCATTAATACCTGAATTACAAAAACAGATGCCTGAATCCATCAAGCTGCAGCTGTTAAACGATCGATCCTTATCAATCATTGAGGCGATTCATGACGTTAACATCACCCTTGCCCTTACTGTAGTGCTGGTGGTGCTGGTCATCTTCTTATTCCTAAAACATGCTTCTGCAACCTTAATACCCTCCATTAGCCTGCCAATTTCTTTGATTGGCGCATTCTTCTTGCTGTATTTCTTAGGTTACAGCCTGGATAACATTTCGCTTCTCGGCATTACGCTCGCAGTCGGATTGGTGGTCGATGATGCCATTGTGGTTCTTGAAAATATCATGCGTCATATCGAAGATGGCATGGATCCGCTCAGAGCCTCACTTAAAGGTAGCAAAGAGGTTGGCTTCACGATCATTTCTATATCTATCTCTTTGATCGCTGTATTCATCCCCCTTTTCTTTATGGCCGGTCCTATTGGTCTGTTATTTAGAGAGTTTGCTGTAGTTGTTTCTTTATCCATTTTTGTATCAGCAATTGTTTCTTTAACAGTTGTACCGATGTTATGCAGCCGATTCCTTCCAAAGCCTGGAGTGCATGCTAAGGAATTTGCTATCAACAAACAATTTGATCGATTCTTCGATTGGATGCTAAAGACCTATGTTCATTACTTGGATTTAGCGCTATGCCACAGAAAGATCGTCCTCTGGGCAGCTATCTCGACCTTTGCCATTACGGTGATCTTATTTATGAACAGCCCTAAGGGCTTCTTCCCAGAAGAAGATATTGGGCAAATACAAGCTACTACCGAAGCATCTGAAGATATTTCGTTTACTGCAATGCTCAAACTACAAGATCAGGCCGCCGAAATTGTCAGCAAGGATCCCAATGTTGAAAGTTCTATTTCCGTTGTAGGTGGCGGCGCAAGTTCCGGAAAAAATACAGGGCGTATTTTCATTATTTTGAAACCAAAAAGTGATCGCGCCAAAATGGCTAAGATCATGGAAGGCTTGCGCCAAAAGTTCAAAGAAATTCCTGGTCTGCAGGTGTATATGCGTCCTGTTCAGAACTTGCAGCTTGGCGGACGTAGCAGTAAGAGTCGTTATCAATTTACCCTGCAAAGCGTTGGTTTTGAAGGCGTAAATGAATGGGCCGACAAGTTAATGCAAAAGTTGCGCGTTGATCCTATGTTTAGAGACGTAACAAGTGACTCACAACTCAAGGGCCTTAACGTCAAAATCAATATCGATCGCGAAAAAGCCGCAAGCGCAGGCGTCACCATCGCAGATATTCGTTCTGCCCTGTATTCATCCTATGGTGAAAAACAGGTTTCCACTATTTACACCCCAGTAAATACCTATTACGTCATATTAGAAGCTGCCGATGAAGATCGCCAATATGAAACGGATCTGAATAAGATATTTGTACGTGGACGTGCTACGGATAAATTAATTCCCCTTTCCAGTGTTGCGACATTCACCAGAACAATTGGACCTACTGCGGTTAACCATCAGGGGCAAATACCAGCAGTCACGCTGTCCTTCAACTTAGCACCCGATGTTTTCCTTGGTGATGCCACTAAGAAAATTGAAGAGTACACCAAGGAAATTGCTCTACCACCATCTATCATCACCAGTTATGGCGGAGATGCTGCAGTGTTTAAAAATAATCAATCTGGTCAAGTGATTTTGATCCTGAGTGCACTAGGCGTGATCTACATTCTCTTGGGGGTTTTGTATGAGAGCTATATTCACCCACTCACGA
>CAILON010000047.1 GCA_903835865.1 uncultured beta proteobacterium | reverse complement strand
GCCAAAGCCCTGCACTCCCATGCTCTCAATAACTGCATTTTGAGTATTGAATGCTGCAAATGCAGCATCGGTTCCCCCGCCTGCAGCTACCGTCCCCAAGACCAAATCCTTACCCAGCTCTGCGTATACTTTTTTTGCATACTCAGCCATTTGCAAAGACTGTGGACTGGTGATCAATGGCGGGCGGCGTCGCTCAAAACTCACTGCAACTTTAGTATCTGGAATCTGCTGAGTCTTAGTGCGTTCTTGAACTTTTTTCTCCACCACATCAAAATCATCTTTTTTCATGACGCGGACATCGGCTGTAGCAAATGCAACAGAAGGGATCACATTACGATTGGTTCCGGCAGTAGCCAAAGTCCAATTCATTTTGATACCTTCTTTGGGATCAGATAAGTCGCGCATTTGCTGAATCTGAAATGACAACTCATCCAAAGCATTGCGCCCTAATTCAGGCGCAGCTCCAGCATGGGATGCCTTACCAATAATGTTTAAATTAACTGCAGCAATGCCTGCAGTAGTCAAAGCAATACGATCTGATTTTGCCTGCGAGGCCTCGCAGGAGAATGTGACATCGCTCTCAGCGCCCAACTTTGAAAACAACGCTCTAGCCGCAGGAGAGCTAATCTCTTCATCGCCATTAATTAAAACCGTGATCTTTCCATACTCATTAAATTTGGTCTTCTTTAAAACATCCAGGGTATGCAAAATTAAAGCGATGCCCTGCTTATCATCCGATATGCCTAAGCCATAGGCACGATCCCCATCAATCCTAAATGGCTGCTTAACCAACATGCCCTTCAAATACACTGTATCCATGTGGGCAATCAATAAGATCTTTTTAGTTCCAGCCCCTTTAAATTCAGCTTTAACCATGCGTCCCGGTCTGTCTGGGGTATCGTGCATCCGATACATATCAGCTCCTGGCTCGATGAACTCGACCTGCCCACCCAAAGCTTTCAATCTATTGAAGATGAGCTGAGAGATCTTATCTAAGCCTTCGCGGTCTCTACTTCCGGATTCAATAGACACCAACTCCTTCAAGGTACCTAAATAGGGTGTTTGCTCTTTTTCTACCACTGCAAACACTGGCTCCTGAGGTACTGCAAAAACCCAGGATGAGCCTGCGAACAGCATGCTCAATATTAAGATTCGTTTTTTCATTATTTGTCCCATTATGTTTATTATTTTGGATATATTACGCCCAAATGAAAATATCCCCTACAGCTAGTTTTCTGAAAAGCGGATGATGTATATTGAATCTGCAACTACAAAATGAACAGCTCCAAGGGGAAACACAAATGCAAATTCGGTCTTATGTTTATCTTTTGCTTTGCTGCTTTTCTTCAGTGGCGCTAGCGCAGAACTCTCAGAACTCCAAGTTTGCCGGTCCTTATGCCCAATTTGGAGTTGGCTACCAAACAGCATCGCCCTCTTTTTCAAATACAAGCTTGAGTGCGGCTGGTCAAAGCCTGACTCCGAATATTTCAGTATCTAATGCAAGTGGCTTTACAGGTACATTTGCTGCTGGGTATAACTTTCTATCGGGCACACCATTATTACTGGGCCTTGGGATTGAATACACTCCGTTTCCCACCTCTGACGCAAGCGCTTCAGCTAGCTATAGCGGGAGTGTTGGCACTTATCAAAACTCTGCCTCTGTTCATATCAATAATTCTTTAAATATATTTCTAGCTCCAGGTTTAGCCCTGGATCAAAGCAAACTTTTATATGTAAAAGTGGGCTACACAGGCTCAAGCGCTAATGGTGTGAATACTGATTTTTATATGGGCGGCACAAGCTTGGGGTTTGGCTACAAGCAAATTATTGGCACAGGTTTATATGGCTTTGCTGAATACAACTATGTCAATTACGGCAGCCTTAACCGCACCTTAAGCGGCACTCTAAAAACACCTAGCAATATTAGCGTTCCGGCAACCCTGAACTCAACAGTCACCGCAACCACTTCAACCCTACTTTTTGGTCTAGGCTACCAATTTTAATTTGGGCTGCGATCAGCACAAAATTAGCGCACTCTATTTAATGTTTTCTGATGCGATCTTGCGTATGCAAATACAATTTTTTTCCCACGATATTCAATAGCAAAGAAATCAGGGCGGTAAATGCGCCCGTCACTATCGCCTCTGTTGCGACGCCGCCAAAGTGACTGGGATGAACCAGCAAATCAGCGACAAAACACATCCCACCTGTAATACCAGCAACTACAAACTTATTGCTAAACAACCGATGGGTTAATAGAGAAAGGATAAGTACGCCAAGCCCTGTAATAAAGCCTGTTTCAAGGGCTTTTTGAAGATGCCCAAGCGTGGCCAACCAGATATTTCCCTGAACCATGACCAGCAAGCAGGCTGGGGTTGCCTCGCAAAAGGGAGTAATGAAAATCTTGAGTTTCTGAGCAATCACGTTTATTCCTATTGATGTATCTTCCATGCCTTTGGAAATACCAAAGTATGTGCTTCCCCATTTTCAAGCATTGCATCCATGTTATTACTCTTTAGTTGTTCTACCAGCAATTCTGTATACGCAGTGCCTATATCCAAAGTTTCACTGGATAAGCTCAAGTCGGTTGAAAGCGTGATGGATAAATCCATTTCTTTTTGCAATTGCCATAATCTATCTAAGAGTGTTTCGTAGGAAACATCAAAAAGAGGCGTATAGATTTCGTATTCAGGCCATGTGTCTACCCGCCATTGACGAATACTCTGGAGATGCAGATCTCCAAATACCAAGCGCTCAATCGTGGCGCCAGTTTGGGCACTGATTAAACTCAGGGCCTCTTGAATACTAGTCTTGTAGTCAGTATTCGGAAATAAAGGAACTAAGCAAAGTGGCAGTTTAAGAAACTCGGATTGCTTGGCGATATTTTTTATATGAATGTTTTGGATCGAGACTCGACTTGTTAAGGCCCCAAAACTGGTTAGCAGAACAACATCTCTTTTTTCTTGCAACAGGCTTGCTAACGCCAAGAAACTATCTTTGCCGCCCGACCAAAACAATATGTCTATCGTTTTTGCATTACCTGTCCAATTCATGAGAACGGGTAAAACCAATTTTTGCTTCATGCGATCAGGGTCGCTAACATTAATGTGCCCATAGGGGCAGTGTCTACAGGAATTTCCACAACAAGCGCCCTGCTTAAGTAATGCTTTGCTTGTCAGCACTTGATATCCCGATACGGGATCTATATAGGTATCGCGCCCAGCATCACAGGCAGCACGATGTAACTCTTCAATATTAGGCATGGACTATTTTACTTCTGGCTCATTGGACAATGAGATCGGCATAAGCAATGCATAGCCATTGATTGCTTACTTTTTTCCAAACACTTAAACGTGGAGAATAATCGGGGGAGAGTTCCTTACCATCACGAAACTCAAGAGCAGCAAGCCAAAAACTCACTATGAGATTATCGCCAGCCTGCGTTACCTTGAAGTCTTTAAATTTGACTGGGCCTAGATTCATTTCTTTCATTAGTGACATCGCACTTGCGCGGTCACAAGCTCCGTTCATGCCAACGAATTGACAAGCCGGATCCAGCATTGCTTCGAGAACACTCCAATTTTTATCTTGAATCAGCTTGACTGAAAGCCGCTCTAGTTCCTCAGCTTCAATTGCAATGCTATCTTGATCAGTTTGATTGCCCATAATTTTCCCAAGTGATTGAACTCATCATACAAGGGTCTATTCATTGGTATTGGGTAAAGCAGTCCAAATAAAAACCACCCGAAGGTGGTTTTTATTAACATCCACAAGCATTAAGCTCTTTTAATGAGATAGAGCCATCTCCGTTCTGGTCCCATTCCTTTAATACTTCTGCCGGGATTTGGTACATTTTTGCTTCTTCAACGGAAAGCACTCCATCTCCGTTGGCATCCATTATTTTTAATTCCTCAATGCTCAAACTGCCGTCACCGTTTTTATCTAATTTAACGTACCACTGAGCTTTTTTATCGACGGCGCTCGCACGAGCACCAAAATACTTACTTGCAATATATCCAACGATCGCAATTGCAATCACCACTAACACTATTTTTGAGGCCTTCATGTGTTCTCCTTTATTTTTTTAATTAAACACTAATTGCCACTTTTAGTGTCAACATTTAATCAGAAACCTGCTTCAAGCCCAAAAGAAGGGTGAAGCTAATTTACCCCCTTTGCTGATTCTAAGCACAATTGAGGGAAAGTGTTTTAGATCAAGAAAATATAAGCTAGAAATGGCCCTTTGGCGCGAACTATGGGGCGGGACTCTTTGCCCCTTGCCACTCCTGCTGATATTGCTGAAAGTTTGGCAGAGCGCTGGGGCTTGGCTCCTTAACGATGCCTTTTGCCTTATCTTGCGATCGAATTCCCTCATAAAAGGATTCCGTAGATATTGCACTGCAAGCAAATAGCATC
>CAILON010000046.1 GCA_903835865.1 uncultured beta proteobacterium | reverse complement strand
TAGGCGAATTTATTATCAGCTGAAATAACAATATGTCTTGGGCCTTGTTGCTTTTGAAGGGCTACTGAGCTTGAAGCTTCCGATAGGGGTTTAGCTTGGGATGCATTAAAGGTGTGAATTTTAATTTCATCGGTACCAAGTTGTGGAACGTATACAAATTTGTTGGACTGATCAAATACGATTGCATGCGGATTTTTTCCGCCGCTCGGAAATGCTTCAGCTGGAACAGGATTGACATAGCCGTTTGCTTGAATTTGGTTAACGCTATTATTGTGGCCACCAAAAGAGGTTGCTAATAGCCATTTACCCGTTTTATCGGTAGATACGCTGACCATGCTATCGGCCAAGGGAATTGCGCCTGTCCACTTCAATTGACCGGTGCCCTGATCTATTTGATACATGTATAAAGAAAATGGCTTAGAACGCACAGAGGCGTATAAATTTTTGCCATCCGGGGTTACCGCCATTGGCATTGCAAATTTTCCAGCAGGAAAACGTCCAACAGAATTCAAATGAGGATTTGTTCCCGTTGTTAGTTCATAAGCTGCGATATCAGCATCATCAATATTGGAAATATACACATAGGTTCCGCAATATGCGCTTGTTGCTACCGCTAGACTAGTTGTTGCTAGTGCTAGATTTCTAAAGATTACGTTCTGATTCATACTGTCTCCCTTTTTATATTTATTACCTGCTAATTAATAATAGCCGCAATACCTGCCTTTGAAGTATTAGTATCTTCCATATTCTTTAAGCCAGAAATACCTACAGCGCCAATCGTATGGCCATCAAGCTCGATATTAACGGCCCCTCCAGCATCATGGAGAGATGTGGGGCTGATAAAAATGCGCGTCATCCCTTATTAATCATGTCCTCATAAATCCGGCTCTCCCTCCCGCCTATAGCAGATGTACGTGCTTTTTTCTTGAGCAAAGTATGAAGACACTGGTTGGCATCCATCTCGTCGAATAAGCTCTGGAACACTTACTTTATGTAAAACTTATACGGAGATGTTAAAAGTCCTTATCCACAACAATAAAAAAAGGACCTAGAGAGAAATTCCTTGGCTGTTTTTCATTTTGGCGGGCATGATCTAGCTGTACCAGTATTTATTTTTTAGGAGAGCTTTTAAGTGGGTAAAGCTTGGTTAATAATAGTTTACGCAAATTTATATAACCCTATAAACCACATCAAGGAATACTAGTGAAAGCCCTTTCAACATTTTTAGCCTTACTCTGTTTATCTTTTTCTCTCCATGCTCAGCCAGCCTTTAATGCACAGGCTGAAGGAGAGCGTCTTGAAAGACTGTGGTGGGATCAGCAAAAAAATCAAGATATTGCGGGCTTGACCAAACTCATGTCTCCCGCCTTTCAGTCGGTCAATAGCAAGGGAGCTCAAGATTTAGCATTTAATATGGCCATTATTAAGGCTGAGAAGTTGGGTAACTATGAGCTATCTAATATTAAGGTCACTCAATCCCAAGATAATTTAATTGTCACTTACCAGATTAAAGTGCCTGAAAATTACCTCGGTAAAAAAATGTCGCCAAAACTGCACTATCGTTTGGATGTTTGGACTAAAACTGCAGCTGGCTGGCAAATTATTGCGCATGCCAATCTCAATCCCATTTAAGAAATCTTGGTTATGAAAATAAAATCTTTTTTCACGGTCATTGCACTTATGGGGGCGATTACGGCAGTCGCTCAAACTACTCCTACCTTTCCTAAAAAATGGAAGGGAACCAGTACCCATGCTTTTCCAGACAAAACATCCAATAATTCTCTTTTGAGTACCGTCGTACCAGCCACTTATGAAGTTTTAAAACAGGATGGAAGAAATCTTCTGTTGCTTTTTAGAAGTGCAGTCTATCAAGGTACTGTCATTGGGACTTTATCGGCAGATGGAAAGCATTTGGAAATTGCCTATAAAAATGGGTCCGGCCATTATGTTGTTAAGGGCAATACTATTTCAGGCTGTGGCTCCGATAGGGTGGCTAATAAATCTTTACAAGATTGGCAAGAAAAATATTCTACGTGGTGCGATGAATTTACGGCAGTAGATTAAATATTTGACTTTTGTACCCACCTAAAAAGTGATTACATATCTAAACTCCGTTTCTATTAAGTGATTCAGATGAAAAAAATCCTCTCTCTAGTTATTTTTGTTTTAACAATGCTGAACTTTGCTCAAGCAGCGGAGCAATGCAATGCTTTAGTGATCACTGGGCATCCTGCGTATCCGCCAGTTGCATGGGGTTCTGACGGAAAAATTGTGGGCGCCTCACCGGAGCTAGTAATGAAAATTGCTAAAGAGCTAAAAGTTGAAAAGGTTTCTTCAGTCAACTTTGGCTCCTGGGAGAAGGCGCAGGAAGCAATTGCGGATGGGCGAGCAGATGTTATTTTTGGCATCTACAAAGACCAGCAGCGCCTTACTTATATGAATTACATAGAGCCCCCTTATATGCTGGATCCCGTTTCTATTGTGATTCGAGGTGGCGAGCAAATAAAGTTTTCTGACTGGGCTGATCTAAAGGGATTGAAAGGCGTTACTAATCTGGGGGAAAGCTACGGCAATCAATTTGACGCTTACATCAAAGCAAATTTGACTGTTGCGAGATCAAAAGGGGTTGCTCAAGCATTTGAACAGCTCTTAAATAAGCAAGCTGATTATTTAATTATTGGCACCTATCCTGGAAAGATGGAGGCTAGTAGATTAAAGATTCTGTCAAAGATTCAATTTTTACCAAAGCCTGTTGTAACGGCAGATATGTATGTTGCCTTTTCCAAAAAATCGAAATGTTACTTAGGGCTTAAAGATGGTTTTTCTGCTGGAATTAAAAAGGCTGTTGCCAGCGGTGAGGTGAGTAGATTGATGGAGGTTGCAGATAAGCAGTTTTACCAATAGAGTGGTTTTGACTGTAATCCATCAGACGACCCCTTTTATTTGATTCTAATTAGGGCTAATTCTGACATAAACCATCTATCAATATG
>CAILON010000045.1 GCA_903835865.1 uncultured beta proteobacterium | reverse complement strand
TTGAGCGGCTCCTTACTCGAACTTCAAGATGAAGGCCGTATTGTTATTGATCAAATTCGCCGCAATCCCAATCAAGCTAGCCCATCTGAATTAACCTTGTTGCTATCACGCATGCGAGACCAATTTGGCATTCAAGAAATTACTATTTATGATAGTCATCAAGCCGTGGTTGCAACAGCTGCTTCGGGCGCGTTATTAAAGCAATCTCCATCACCAAGTGCCGAGATGATGAATCAAGCATCCAAGGTTGGCGGCGTTAAATATATTGATGAGCCTTCTGCGCTCAATGACTCACAAGAATATCAATTGCGCGTGATCTTGCCCCTGGCCAAAGAGGGGGGGGTAAGCACCCGAGGATTTGGGCTTAATACGCAGTACCAAAAAGAGCTCTGGTATTTACAGTTGGTAAAAATTGTTCCAGAAGGAATCACTAAAAATAGCCTTGCAGTTCAGGCCGCCTATAGCGACTATCAAGAGAAAGCCTTGGGCCGCTCGGGTTTGCGAAAAATGTTTGTTGGAACGCTTACGCTGACTTTGTTCTTTGCATTATTTGTAGCAATTACATTGGCCCTTACTTTAGGCCGTCAGCTGGCGCGTCCCTTATTGATGTTGTTAAAGGGGACTCAAGCAGTTGCGCAGGGTGATTTATCGCCCAAGCCAGAACTTGATACTGGCGATGAACTTGGAATGCTCACTAGACAATTTAATGTGATGACCAGGCAGCTTGCCGATACCCGAACTTCTTTGCAGGAATCCAAATCCTTTTTGGAGACAGTATTGGGAAATTTAACTGCGGGCGTATGTATTTTCGATAAAGACTACAACGTGGTTTCTAGCAATGCAGGAGCGGACCGAATTTTTGGACAAGATCTCACCGATCTCGAGGGGCGGCCCTTAAGTCATATACCTGCCCTCTTGGAGTTTGAGGAAGCCATCAAAGGAGGCTTCGCCACCATAAAGCTGGCCGTTACCGGCGAAGGCCCAGAAAAGGCCAGCAAGACCGGTTGGTCACAAACAAGCGCGCCGGTTTGGCAAAAACAAATCCAATTACATGCGACCAATGAGTATGAGAATGAGTTAGGCGTTACTTTGTTTGTACGTGGCACAGAGTTGACGGCAGACTTACGAATGGTGGTCTTTGACGATATTACTGACGTAGTAACTGCTCAACGATCTATAGCGTGGAGTGAGGTAGCGCGGCGTTTGGCGCACGAGATTAAAAATCCATTAACACCTATTCAGCTCTCAGCAGAAAGGCTGCAACACAAGTTGGCTGGTAAGTTGAGTCCTGAGCAAGAGGATATGATCAATCGGAGTACAGAAACCATCATCGGCCAAGTGCAGGCCATGAAGGAGATGGTGAATGACTTTAGAGATTTTGCGAAGACACCAAGCCCACAACTAAAGCCTATTTCAATTAATACCCTGACCACAGAGATCCTGGGTCTGTATGAGGGAAGCCCTATTCAAACTCAGCTGGATCCGGATTGTCCAGATATCATGGGTGACCCTACACAATTGCGACAGGTGATTCACAATTTGCTACAAAATGCCCAAGATGCCACTTTAGAAGGGGCAAAGCATGATGCCCCGGTTGAAGTGAAGACCGAGCTAGTTCGCTATGGCGAGCAAAATGGACAAGTGCAAAACGCAGTGCGCTTAACAATAAGTGATAGTGGAACTGGTTTTCCAGCTAAGATATTAGCAAGAGCATTTGAGCCCTATGTAACAACGAAGACTAAAGGCACGGGATTGGGTTTGGCAGTGGTTAAAAAAATTATTGAAGATCACTCTGCCAAAATCGAAATACGAAACCGTATGCGGGGAGAAGAAGTGGTTGGTGCACAAGTATCAGTTCTGTTTATGAATCTAGCTAAAGAGGCAGCCTAAGCATGGCCAGTATTTTGGTTGTTGATGACGAGATGGGAATTCGTGAGCTTCTCAATGAGATTCTTACGGATGAAGGGCACACTGTATATTCTGCAGAAAGTGCTGTGCAAGCTCGCACTATTCGCGAACAAATGCGCCCTGATCTCGTGTTACTAGATATTTGGATGCCAGAAACAGACGGTATTACTTTATTAAAAGAGTGGTCTAAGACTGGGCAGCTTACGATGCCAGTAGTAATGATGTCCGGTCATGCCACGATTGATACTGCTGTTGAAGCTACTCGCATTGGCGCTCTTAACTTCTTAGAAAAACCGATTGCGCTTCAAAAGCTTCTCAAAACAGTGAACAAGGCCTTAGAGCTTTCACCAAAATACGTTGAGCCAGAAGAAGAAAAAATAGTTCAATCAAACGCTAGCGGTTCACCAAAAGCAGTGGCAACCGAAGCCCTCAATCAAGCGCCCCCTGAAGGCGAATACATTAGCGGCATTGCTAAAACATATTTCGATCTACCTCTTCGAGAGGCGCGTGATCTATTTGAGAAGGCCTACTTTGAGCATCAGATGCAAATGATGGGTGGTAGCATGACCAAAATTTCAGACTACACTGGTCTTGAGCGCACCCATTTATATCGCAAGCTCAAAGCGCTAGGAATTGATACCTCGCGCAACAAAGGCGAAAGCTAGACAATTTTTGGTCTGCAGTATTCCTCGCTTAAGAGGATTAGATGGGCGGCGGTAGCTTAGTCCGTAGAGCAAAAGCTTGAAACACTAGGATAAAGGGCTAAAACAGTTCTGCATCTCCACTCTCCCCAATGTTTTGTAAAATCCAATGAATTATGAATTCAAACGAAACTAATCAGTCAATTACTTTGGCGGAACATTACTTTCGAAATAATAATTATCCCTTTGCTAAGGCAATACTAAAAAAAATTATTGAAGTTGATTTTTATAACTCCAAAGCCAATGAATTGCTGGCATATATTGAGTCAAACCAGGGAAATCAAGAGCTAGCGCATCAACTTTTAATCAGGGCTTGCCAAGATAAACAGGCATCAGCAAATGCATTTTATTATCTTGGAAGCTCATTTCTTAAAAAAGACCAGTTCCAAGAGGCAAAAGAGTGTTTTGCTAAGGCCCTAGATAAGGCGGGTGATTTTTTTGAGGGCCTGCATGATTTAGCTACTGCGTGTGCCAGTTTAGGGGAAAAAGAAGATGCCCTACTTTGGTATCAAAAAGCGCTCACATTAAAGAACGATTCATATGAGGTTTTTTATAATCTCGGCAAAATTTTTGACAGCCTAAAGCATCATGAAAAAGCGCTAGATGCGTATGAGCACGCAATCAACCTGAAAGCTGATTTTGCAGAAGCATGGTTTAACAAGGGGTGTGCCCTAAATGATCTAAAGCGTTATAAAGAGGCAATCGAGGCTTTTAGAAAGGCCATTAATATTCAGCCCAAGACTATTGTGGATTGGGATTACGGGGGTATGTTATTCGCATTAACGACGACATGTAGTTGGGCTGACTTTGGCAAGAATGAAGATGTCATTAATGGCCTCCTAAGCCATAAAAAAGGCTTCAATCCCTTTTTCTCCCTGGCATTTATTGACGATCCTTTTTTTCATAAAAAAGAGGCGCTAAGCTTTGTTCAAGATAAATTTCATCAAAAAGATGATCTTGGCAAACTTCCTCGACGAAGCAAAAAAGAGAAGATCCGAATCGGATATTTTTCGGCAGATTTTCATAACCATGCCACAGCCTATTTAATCGCCGAGATGCTCGAGTTGCATGATAGAGAGCGCTTTGAAATACATGCCTTCTCATTTGGTCCCGATGCTCGCGATGAAATGCGTCAACGATGTGTCAATGCAGTGGATCATTTCCATGATGTGACAAAGCTTTCGGATCAAGCCATTACTAAACTAGCGAGAGACCTTGAAATTGATATTGCAGTCGATCTTAAGGGCCACACTCAAGATGGGCGCATGGGGATCTTTGCATTAAGGGCCGCACCTATTCAAATCAGCTACCTTGGTTATCCCGGCACGAGCGGGGCAGACTATATGGACTATATCGTGGCCGATCCGATACTCATCCCCGAAGCAAGTCACATTTTTTACACTGAGAAGATTATCTTTTTGCCGAATAGCTATCAAGCTAACGACTCTAAGAGGGCGATATCCAAAAAAGTATTTTCAAAATCTGAACTGGGTTTACCAGAAAAAGGATTCATATTTTGTTGCTTTAATGCTAGCTACAAGATAAGCCCATCAATGTTTGATAGTTGGTGCAGGATATTAAAAAAAGTAGATGGAAGTGTTCTTTGGTTATTTGAAGCAAATCCTACGGTCAAAGAAAACCTCATTAAAGAGGCTAGCACTAGGGGCATCGATAGTCATCGTTTAGTGTTTTCTGGGCATATAGAAAATTCAGAGCATCTCGCTCGCCAATCCCTTGCTGATTTATTTCTGGATACCTTTCCTTATAACGCCCATACCACTTCAAGCGATGCTCTTTGGTCGGGGTTGCCAGTCCTCACTTTGGTGGGGCAATCTTTTGCAAGTAGAGTATCTGCAAGCCTGCTTACCGCGATTGGGCTTCCAGAGCTTATTACGCAAACTCAAGAAGAGTATGAGAGCTTAGCTATTGAGCTTGCAACTCATAGTGAAAAACTCCTCTCTATTAAAAATCAACTGAAATCCAATCTTTTAATAAAGCCTTTGTTTGATGCTCAATTATTTACTCGACATATAGAGGCGGCATATGCTGAGGCGTATCAAAGATATCAGGATGATTTAAGCCCAGATAATATTTATGTGAAACCCTAATTAAGGGCCGCTAAATATCCATTGCGGCGCCCATGGTTTTCGGAATATTTGCGTTCTAGACGCGCCTATTTGCGCGATGGCTCACCGCCCACCCAATTAAGCTTGTCGGGATGTAGGGCGGTGGCGATAGGGCCTTAGCTAACTATGCTTACCGTGCCATCTTCTAAGTTATACATTCCGCCAACAACTTTCAATTTATTTTCTTGCACTAACTTCCTGATGATTGGGGTGGATTGTTGTAGGTAGGCTACGTTAAGTTTGATATTGGCCTTAACCACATCAGTTGTTGAGGTCTTGCCACCTTGTTGTTTTGCGGCCCGCACTGCTGCACCTAAATGAGAGGAAATAGATTGAATATGACCTGGGAAGCTTGTATTTTCTTCTTCCGCTTTCATGGCCGCTTTGACGGCGCCGCATTCTGTGTGTCCAAGCACCATGATCAGGGGAGACTTGAGTATTAAGGCGCCGTACTCTATGCTGCCTAGAAGATCTGTGGTGACAAAATTTCCGGCAATCCGGTTTACAAATAAATCTCCAGGCCCTTCATCAAAACATAATTCTGGGCTAACGCGTGAATCTGCGCAGGACAAAATAATTGCATATGGGTTTTGTCCGTGCTTAAGCCCAGCTTCTGCACTTTTAAATGAATCGTTTGTATTGATGTTGCCGTTTACATAACGGCCATTGCCCTTCATTAATCTTTCGAGTGCCTGATCGGGAGAAATAACATTTTCTGGCTTAGGCATTGGATGTGCGTCATCTGCTCTAGCACCTACCATCATTGTTGATGCGCCTAGTCCTGCCATCCACAGAGGAGATGAGCTGGCGAGCTTTAATAGCGCACGTCTAGCTGGCTGCATTGGTTTAAGGTTTGATTCAGACTTATCAACACACAATTGGCACATATCTTCCTTTTGTTATTTATGTAATTTGAAAGCAGAATGCCGATGGTTTCAGTATTTGTCAATTGTATTTTCGCCCATGCAATATTGGCCTGATCCCCCTTGATTTTTAGAATATAGCTGTCCACTTAAGCCCCATTTTCTGCTTCACCTGCTTAAGGGGTTTGCTTATATTTACCTATTTGGGGTGCAAGCTTTGCATTTTCCAGGCTAAAACACAGTTTCATCTATATTTCTCAGTCTTGGCCTGGTAGCTCAGTCGGTAGAGCAGGGGATTGAAAGCTTTAATTTTTGAGTTTTCAACAGTGCTACACATAGCTTAAAGTCATCCATCACAGAGCTGCTCACTACAGACTAGTAAAAACAAATAACGCAATTTCATTCACAGGGCATCGTGTTTGATTTTGACGACAAATATTGCAGATACTTTCAATTAAACCCTCAAATATGCCTATTATGGGTATATTCCTTGTATTCAATACTTATTAAAAATTTTGTAAGTTAGGGGTGGGGATGCTTCACTTTACTAGTCAAGCGCTGCGTATCCAGTTTATTTCTATCTCGTGCGCTTCCTTGCTTTGCCTGACTTTATTATTGATCAATTCTAATGATGCGTATTCCCAAAATCGCCAAAACTTTCCATCTGCTGAGGAGCTAGAGGAGCTGAGTAATAGGG
>CAILON010000044.1 GCA_903835865.1 uncultured beta proteobacterium | reverse complement strand
GGCAGAAGTGCATGGTCATTTTTATGGCACCTCTAAACCTTGGATTGAATCTCAAATGCAGTCCGGTAGCGATGTGATGTTAGAAATAGATTGGCAAGGCGCACAGCAGATTCAAAAACTGATCCCCTCAGTGCAATGGATTTTCATTTTTCCACCGTCGATTGAGGCGCTAGAAGAGCGTTTACGTAAACGGGGTCAAGATGATGAGGCAACTATTCAGAGACGTTTAGCGGCAGCGCATATTGAACTCCAGCATGCCCATGAAGCAGACTTTATCGTGGTCAATGATGCCTTTGATCAGGCTTTGGTCGACTTAAAGCAGATTTTGGCTGCCAGCCGGCTGCGCTCAGGGCCCAGTATGGCCAGGAACCCAGCGCTTTTAAAGCGGCTTGGGGTCTAATCAGTTATTCTATAGGTATTGAAGCTAAATTAAGTGAGTTCAGCATGGCCCGTATTACTGTAGAAGATTGCCTTAAAACTATCCCAAATCGTTTTGAACTGGTATTGGCTGCGACTTATCGTGCTCGCCAATTGGTTCAAGGTCACTCGCCACGTGTTGAGTCCAGAGATAAAGCTACTGTAGTTGCTTTACGCGAAGTGGCTGCTGGTGTAACTGACCGTGACATGTTGACCAAAGTACCTTTGTAATTAAGGGGTTCCGGTGTGGAGCTCCCTCTAGGTACGCACAAATCATCGGAATCAGTAGGAGGGGTCTCGTCCAATGAGGCCTCCTCAGTAGCACAGCAGGCAAATACTCTCGAAGCATCCGAGAATAATAAGAAGAAGTCTATTCTTGCCACATTGTTGGCACACTCAAGCCGTCATTTATTTGGGCCTACCTCTGCGCCTAAGTTACCGCTAAAGCATCAAGTGGTTTCGATTGAAGGTTTGCTTTCAAAGCTGAGCTACCTAAAACCAGAAGAAGTTGCGCAAATCAAAAAAGCGTTTCAGTTTTCGGATGCCGCTCATTTGGGTCAGTATCGCCATAGCGGCGAGCCATACATTACCCATCCTGTAGCAGTTGCAGAACTTTGTGCGACCTGGCGTCTAGATGCACCATCGATCATGGCTGCTCTCTTGCACGATGTGATTGAAGATACGGGCGTATCTAAATCAGACTTGGTAGAGAAGTTTGGCAGCAAAGTCGCTGAATTGGTTGAGGGCTTAACTAAGCTCGATAAATTAGAGTTTCAAAGTCATGCAGAAGCGCAAGCCGAGAGTTTTCGCAAGATGTTCATGGCAATGGCCAGAGATGTGCGCGTGATCTTAGTGAAGTTAGCGGATCGTACGCACAATATGCGCACCCTAGATGCCGTGCCAATGGAAAAGCGACGCAGAGTAGCGGCTGAAACCATTGAGATCTATGCGCCTATTGCACACCGTTTGGGTTTAAATATTATCTACCGCGATTTACAAGATCTTAGTTTTCGCTACTCCATGCCAATGCGCTTTAGGGTAATTGAAGGGGCTGTTAAGAAGGCGCGCGGTAATCGCAAAGAGATGGTTGAAAAGATTTTGCAAACTACTCGAATGGCTTTTGCAAAAGCGAATCTTGAGGTTGACTTACGCGGTCGTGAAAAGACACTCTTTAGTATCTACAACAAAATGCGTGGCAAGCATCTTAGCTTCTCGCAAGTTTTAGATGTATATGCCTTTAGGGTGACGGTGAATAGTATTGATGAGTGTTATCGCGCTTTAGGAATATTACATTCGCTATTTAAGCCAATGCCTGGAAAATTTAAGGATTACATTGCCATTCCCAAACTCAATGGCTATCAATCCTTACATACCACGCTATTGGGCCCTTCCGGCGTCCCGGTGGAGTTTCAGATTCGCACTACGGAGATGCACGCAGTTGCTGAAGCAGGTGTAGCAGCCCATTGGGCCTATAAAGACGGCTCACCCGATATGAGTGAAGTTCAAAATCGTGCACATCAATGGCTGCAGTCCTTAATTGATATTCAAGATAGTAGCGGAGACTCGCAAGAGTTCCTAGAACACGTCAAGATCGATCTTTTCCCAGATGCGGTTTATGTCTTCACTCCTAAAGGACAAATTCGAGCACTGCCTAGAGGAGCGACTGCACTCGACTTTGCTTATTCCATTCATAGCGACTTAGGAAATAACTGTGTAGCCGTCAAGATTAATGGTCTGCAATTGCCCTTGCGTAGCGAGCTCAAAAATGGCGACATTATTGAAGTCGTTACCTCTAAAAACTCTCAGCCCAATCCTGGTTGGTTGGCATTTGTGCGAACTGGTAAGGCGCGTGCATCAATCAGGCATTCTTTAAAGACGAAGCACTATTCGGAATCTCTACAACTTGGCGAGAGACTCCTTGCCAATGCACTCCGCCAGCAGGGTGTTGACGCTGCCCTGATTACCCTAGAGATCTGGGAAAAGCTCATGCATTGGACGGGCGATAAAAATCGCGAAGAGGCTTGCGTCAATATCGCTTTAGGACGTCGTTCGCCACAAGAGTTAGCCATTCGCTTAAAGATTTTGATTGATGATGAGGGTGGTTCTGAGCAAATGCGCCTGGGTGCTGCTGATTGGGTTTCGCCATCTCAAGAGATTCATCATCACCAGCGACAAGCCATTTTGGTGGATGGTCGTGAAGGTAACTCGATTCGCTTTCAAACTTGTTGTCACCCCATTCCTGGCGATAATATTATTGGTTACCTTGGCAAAGGCGAGGGCCTACAAGTACATGCGAATGATTGTCCAGTTGCCCTACGCATGCTCTCCAAAGACAGTGATAAATGGGTCGAGGTAGAGTGGGGCAAAGATTTAAATCGTGAGTTCGAAGTAGACTTGGCGATTGATACGCATCAAGGTAAGGGTGTTCTTGCACGTGTTGCTAGCAGTGTGACCGCTACCGATTCAAACATTATGAATGTGTCAATGGAAGATCGTTATAAAGAAGATTCAGTAACTATTCGATTTACGATTCAAGTATTTGACCGCTTGCACCTATCAAAAGTGATGCGAAGCTTGCGTGCCAATCCTGATGTGATGAGAGTGACCCGAACTCGGGCTCTCTAATACCCACTCTTTTATAAATACTGAACATCTAAGATTTCAATTTCAGCAGGACCGTTGGGTGTCTGTATCTTGACGCAATCACCTAATCTTGCCTTGATCAGGGCTTTTGCAATTGGTGATACCCAACTGACATGGCCTTTATCTAGATCTACCTCATCCACGCCAACAATGGTGATGATGGTCTCTTTCCCAGCCGACTCACCCTCGAGTCGGGCATAGGTAACCGTCGCACCAAAAAAGACCTGCTCTGCATCGGCATCGCCGGATTTTCTGGCTAAATTATCGACAACTACAGCAAATTCCAGGCGCTGATTGAGAAACCGAATCCGCCGATCAATTTCCCGTAGGCGCTTTTTTCCGTAGATATAGTCCCCATTTTCTGAACGATCGCCATTGGAGGCTGCCCAATGCACAACCTTGACCACCTCCGGCCGGTCAAGGTTTAGAAGCTGTAGGAGCTCACTTTTAATGCGTTCGTGGCCGGTGGGGGTGATGTAGTTCTTCTCTTCCATGGCATAATTATGGCTGTTGCGGCTGTAGCTCAGTTGGATAGAGTACTTGGCTACGAACCAAGGGGTCGTGGGTTCAATTCCTGCCAGCCG
>CAILON010000043.1 GCA_903835865.1 uncultured beta proteobacterium | reverse complement strand
CAAATAGAAAAACGACTTAGGAATCTCTCCCTAAGTCGTTAATTTCATTGGTGGACCCACCAGGACTTGTACCTGGGGCCAAAGGATAATGAGAGCAGATGCTCAGCCCTAGAACCCATAAATAGGGGGTCTGCACTTGGACAGTATTGGTGCGTAAGTTAATATGTAGCGAGCTTAAACTTTGATATTGTCAGTAAAGCCTGTTTGAAGCCAGCCTCTAAGATTCAGGTTTAAGTTTTTCTTGCTCTTGTTCTTGTGACTCACTGGATGCCGATCGCAAAGTTAAGCTTGGGGCGGCCATTTTTTTACCGTCCCAAACCTGCCCACACCAGCACTCCCCAGCATCATTAATAATACAAACGCCTGAACCACAACAACGTTTATCAGGTGAATTCATTATTCGATTACCTGTACGCCCTTCCAAAAAGCAATATATCCGGCAATATTATTTGCGGCTGATTTAGGCTCGGGATAGTACCAGGCGGCATCTGCATTGGATTGGCCGTTAACCTCTAGATTGAAATAACTAGCAGTCCCTTTCCAGGAGCAAATTGTATTTTTTTCAGACTGATTAAAAAACTGCATATTCAAACTGGCAGGAGGAAAATAATGATTTCCCTCAACCACTATGGTGTCATTTGAATTCGCTAAAATTTCATTATTCCAGATAGCTTTCATATCATCTCCTTTTAAGGATTTAGCATAAAGCAAATCCCACCTTTATGCTGTATAAAGACTGACAACTTCTAAGTCACTATTTTTAGCAACCCATTATGCAAATACCTATCTACAAAGAGGCAATCGAGATAATTTCTCAAGACTTAAGGTCTGAGATCGAGGCTGGTTTATTGGCACCATCTGCTTCGATTTCTCCAAAGTTCTTATATGATCCCTTAGGCTCACATCTCTTTACGGCAATTACCTTACTGCCCGAGTATTACCCTACTAATACTGAAAAAAATATTTTTGCCCAATACCGAGATCAAATAGTCAATGCTGTTGGCACTGGTGGCACTCTGATTGACTTGGGTGCTGGCAATTGTGAGAAAGCGGAATCTTTCTTCAACTCTCTTAAGCCTACGTCCTATCTTGCTATTGATTTTTCAGTAGAATATTTACAAGATGCACTCAAAAAGCTGGAAGGTAAATATCCCCATATTTTGATGCAATGTATTGGTATGGATTTTTCTAGGCAGCTGACAATTCCCGCCTTCATTGCTCAAAGTAGAAGAACTTTTTTTTATCCTGGATCCAGTATTGGCAACTTCCTCAGCTCTGAAGCACTGGAACTACTGAGTCAAATTCAGAAACAGTCTATTGATGGGGGGTTATTAATTGGCGTTGACCTAATGAAAGAGGACTCTATTCTGATGGCGGCATACGATGATCCACTTAAAGTGACATCTGCTTTTAATCTCAATATTCTGAGGTCGATTAACTCACATCTAGGCTCCAATTTTAGAGTTGAGCAATTTCGCCACAAAGTGATAATTAATCATAGCCAAAATCGGGTTGAGCTTTATTTGGAGGTCCTTGAGAATCTGACTGTTTCATGGCCAGGAAATTCTAGGGATTTCAAAAAAGGGGATCTTATACATACCGAGAATTCTCACAAATACACTATTGAGTCCATTAAACAACTACTCAAAAATGCTGGGTTTAAAACAACGCAAATCTGGACAGACCCTAAAGATTACTTTGCCGTAATCTATGCCAAATAAAATAATGAATAAGATGTTTTCAGTTAATTCACTTCTCGATCAATTCCACAGCTCTAGAAAATATTCAATTGATCTGATTGCTGACCTAAGTCCTGAAGACTGCCAGGCACAGTCTATGGAGGATGCAAGCCCTGCTAAATGGCATTTAGCGCACGTTAGCTGGTTTTACGAAGTGATGGTCCTCAAGCCCTTTGAAGAAAATTTTCAATATTTGAATCCTCAGTTTGCCGTTCTCTTTAATAGTTACTACAACGGGATAGGCGATAAGCATCCTCGCAAGCTACGAGGGCTTCTGACCAGACCCTCTTTAAAAGAGGTATTAGATTGGCGGAGAAATATTGAAAACAGAATTGAATCTCTCCTGAATAAGAATGCATCCCCCGAACTAAAGTGGCTTATCCAAATTGGCATCAATCATGAACAACAGCATCAAGAGCTTTTGTTAACAGATATTCAGCATCTGCTTTATCAAAACTCTTTGTTCCCAGCGTATTCTTCATCAGAAATCAATATTCATTCCGACCATAAACCTATGGAATGGATTGAAGGCATATCAGGGCTAGTAGAGATTGGGGCTGATGGGGATGGATTTCATTTTGATAATGAATCGCCACAACACACTGTATTTAACCAAGCTCATTCAATAGCAAGCGATCTGGTAACTAATGAGCAATGGCTGAGTTTTATTGAAGATGGTGGATATGAAAATTCTCAATGGTGGCTCGATGCTGGCTGGGCCTGGGTCAAGGCCGAGCAAATTAATGCGCCCTTATATTGGAATAAAAATGAAAATAATCAACTTTGTCGTTTTTCTCTAAACGGCAATAAGCTTTTAGAGAAATCTTTACCCGTCTCAAATATTAGTTATTTCGAGGCAGAGGCATTTGCACGTTGGGCATCCAAGAGATTAGAAGGGCATGCTGGGGCACGCCTACCTACGGAATTTGAGTGGGAGTCGTTTGCAAAGCATAAGGCCAATGCAGCTAGAGACCTATTTGGCTCGATATGGCAGTGGACTAGTAGCAACTACTCAGCTTATCCAGGGTATCAGCCATGGAAGGGCATCGCTGGAGAGTACAACGGCAAATTCATGATTAATCAAATGGTCCTAAGGGGAAGCTCCGCCTATACCAGTCCAGATCACTCTAGAGTAAGTTATCGTAATTTCTTTCCAACCCACGCACGTTGGCAAATGTCAGGATTGAGGCTAGCTAAAGATGGAATTTGATTTTGATACGCTTACAAATCGTCTGAATACAGACTCTATTCGCTGGGATAGCTTTGATAGTGAGAAGGTACTACCTTTATGGGTAGCGGATATGGACTTTCAGTCGCCACCCTGTGTTATCAACGCTTTAAGCAAGCGTGTTCAAGAGGGAATCTATGGCTATACGCATAGCCCTAATCATTTCAACCAATCTATTGCCCAATACTTATTTGAGCAATATCACTGGAAAGTTGACCCTGATTGGGTTGTCATTCTTCCCAGCGTTGTATCCGGACTGTACACAGTAGTAAAGCAGCTCACCAGTGGTGACGAAGAGGTGCTTATTCCAAGCCCTGTCTATCACCACCTACGACTTGCATGCAGCAGCGCTAACAGACCCTTTCAAGAAATGCGACTTGAACTTAAAAATGGACGCTGGGTATTGCCAAGTAATGAATTACCAAATCTGATTACAAATAAAACAAAGCTAGCGCTTTTCTGCAACCCTCAAAATCCAGGATCTACTGTATTTACTAGAGATGAGCTACAAGAGTTTGGAGATTTTTGTGTTCAGCATAATTTATGGATTTGCTCCGACGAAATTCATGCAGGCCTTGTACTCGATGAGAATAAAAAACATATCCCATTAGCCAGTATCAGCAAAGAAATTTCTGAGAATACGATTACTCTAATGTCATTAAATAAGACTTTTAACTTTCCTGGAATAGGTCTTGCTTGGGCAATAGCAGAAAACCCCACCTTACGTAAAGCAATTCAAATTGATCTTCACCAAACCATTGCTCCACCATCTTTATTGGCCTATACAGCAACCATCGCAGCAATCAAGGAGGGGGAACCTTGGCGCCAGGCATTGATTCAATACTTGAGAGCCAATCGAGATTCGATTTACGAAAAAATCAATAGCATCAGTGGATTGAGCGTATGCAAAATGGAAGGTAGCTATCTTGCGTGGATTGATTGTAGGAATCTACAGCACCAAAATCCTTATCAACTATTCTTAGATGCCGGTTTAGCTACCTCTCCCGGCAGCCAATTCAATCAAGAGAAATTTATCAGGCTTAACTTTGGAACACAGAAAAGTAGAGTGGATCAAGCCCTCCATATCATCGAGAGCTGCACATAAAGGAAAACGACTTAGGAATTTGCTTAGCTAGAGTTTTGATTCCAATCTCTGTAATGCGATCGCGCTCAAAATGAGACCCAGTGGTTTCAATATCTACAAAAGCTAAATCAGGGTACGATACCGGTTCAATATTCACTTTAAATGACTTTGTAACTTTAGTTTGCTGGTAATTTTTTATTGAGATAGTCAGCAAAGCTAAAAATAGAGTTGGGTCCGCGAGGGATTTCTTCAACTTTTTTAAATGAACTCTTTACTACCTTTTGAGCCTCTCCTTTAGGTCTTTTATTTTGC
The DNA here is from genome assembly GCA_903835865.1 of uncultured beta proteobacterium. GTDB lineage: Bacteria > Pseudomonadota > Gammaproteobacteria > Burkholderiales > Burkholderiaceae > Polynucleobacter. Next base: position 723 of record CAILON010000043.1, on the reverse strand, counting down.
TTGGCCTTATCTTCAGGCTTCGCAGGAAAATAGGATTTTCTTTCGGGCGCAGTTTGTACCTCACTAAAGCGCGGAATGTAATCTTTAATGGCAGAGGCCAAAGTAACATTAGAAATGCAAGTCATCATGTAAGTCTCTAGAGACTGATAGAGATCTTTTGCAATATCGGACACCTCTACTTTTCTTTTTTTGATGCGATTCATCGCCAAAACAATGTCTTTGATCGTAATGATGCGAGGATCTTTTGAAAGCTGATAGCCACCAGTTCGCCCTTTAATCCCAATGACTAACCCTGATTCCCTTAGAGGTCGCAGCAAGAGCTCAATACGACTAATCGACATATGCAGCCTTTGGGCTATTTCCGGAACGGGCACTAGTTGACCATTGGCCGAGTGGCTTGCAATATCAACCAGGGTATTTAAGGCAACTTTGACTGCTTTAGTGACTTCCATGATGTTTTTGGTATAAAAGTTAGGTTAGGACTAGTATGAAACTGATTCAAACTTTGTGCTGCAGCGCATTAATTAACCCTTTTTAACCCATGGTTGAAGTTCCCAAAAGCCAATACCCTCTCTCCTGCCGCTTACTGAGCTTACTTGCCTACTTGATGGCTGGCGCCATCATTGCTCAAGCTCTTGGCTGCCTCGCTCCTTATCTTTTAATGGAAGACTCTCAGGCGGCGGGTATGTTGGCAAACCTACTGATGCAACATCTCTCTTAGAT
>CAILON010000042.1 GCA_903835865.1 uncultured beta proteobacterium | reverse complement strand
GAAAAAACATTGGGACATTTTGTAAAAAAGCTCGGAGTAGCGCAACAAATTTAATCTAGACTTACGGCAATAAGGTGGAGGATTGAAATGAATAAAAAGAATTCTTGTCCGTTAGATGGTAGCTGGGCTAGAGAGCACTGCTCTACTTATTCTAAGAATATAAAAAATGATAGCATTTCCGCTTGCGCACACAAATCTGAGTGCGCTGAATTACGTAAGATCCTTGAATCCGACCTGGATTCATCTATAACGACGACAAAGAAAATTCTGCACAAAGGCGTGCCAAAGATTTTTGAATAATTTCACTCCGCTGCCTGCTTCGAGTCGTTAGCAGCCGTTAATTAAACAAGCATTACTTTATGTAACGGATTGATAGTTCCTTTTAGAGAGCATAGATCAGTGCATGCGCTTTCAAGCGCTAGGAGTTAATTCGATGCGTACGGTTATACAGACAATGGCAACAAATCCAGCGATTTTTCTTATTGCTGGTCAGGATCAATTTTCCACCCTCAGTATTTTTTTCTCGACTACAAGAGGAGCAGAACTTTAAAGTTTTTGATGTGAAATCTCCTGTTGTAATTGCATTAGTCTCGTTCATTAAATTTACCTAGAGATTCTTTTTAATAGAGGATCCAGATCTGCTTTTTCGGGCGATATAGCAACTAGCACAAATCCATCTTTCTTTGCTCTGGGCAGTCAGAATCATTTTTCCATTTTCAGACGCTTGATCTCGACTGCAAGATGAGCAAAACTTCATTTTTTTAGTAACTACTGTGGTTGTGCTGCTCTTTGAGGTGGAATAATTCATTTTCTTATTGGTGGTTAGATTGGCGCTCTAAAAAATCTCAAGTGAAGACTTTTAATTTCAACGCTGTTGAGCTCTTTATAAAAACTCGTTTGAGGTCTCGATAAATTGGCGATAAGGCAATAATTGCCAATGAAATGGATATGGGGAGTACGGAGATGTAACCGGCTTTTTTAAAGGCAATCGATCCTATTAGCGCCCCTGTCACAAACATTCCCAAGATCAGAAGATGTAACTTAAGTTTTAATTTATTGAACTGAACATAGCGGTATTTGTTAGCAAGCTCTGACTTATTCCAATAGAGCATCCTACCAATTTCAATTCCAATATCAGTCACAACTCCTGTCATATGGGTTGTTCGGATTTCTGCGCGAGACATTTTTGTAACGATAGCGTTTTGCAATCCCATGACGAAGCAAAGTAAAAAAATAATTGCAGGGATGGTGAGTTGAATGTAGGTTGATAAATAGGAGCCCAATAAGCCAAAAAGTAGCAAAACAAATGCCTCAAGGAGAAGAGGAAGAGCGTATTGGCTACGTATTTTTCTCCGCTTGCCCCAGTGGACCAGTAAGGTAGTAGTCGCTGCGCCACAAAGAAATGAGCACAACAGTACGGCGCCGACAATGGCTGGCATTAGATTGCCTAAAACAAGGTCATCGCCAATTGCGGAAATAATGCCACTCATATGGGAGGTATATCTATTGATCGCTAGAAAACCGCCTGCATTGATTGCTCCAGCTACAAAAGCTAAAAAGGCCCCAAGTTGATAGTTTGCTTTTATTGATCTTTGCGGACTTGATAGCAATTGGATAGTCTTTAACGGCATTACAAAATCCTATTATGAAGATCTTCAAACTGATTAAGAATCGAAGAGTAAAAATAATAGGGTTTGAATCCCTGCATTGAAAGTCCTTCTATAGCTTTACCCTGTTTTGCCTTAAGAAAGAATTCTCGAGAGATTGTCAGTAATTCTGCATAGCCTAGATCATGTAATTTTTGGTACTTCTGCACTGCTGAGCTATCTAAAACCCCCGAACTCTCAATCCACTGATCCATTGCTTCGGATGAATAATCATTCATTTCTATTCTTATTTTTTGTTAGATCGCACAACAAGATGAGCCCAGCTAATTTCTGTCTTTGCTGTAGGTTCGGAAATGACGCTATCTTGTATAGGCTGAAAGCGCCCATAAATAGAGTGGAAGTTTAAAAAAGATGCAGTTTTTGTAGATGATTTGATATTGGCGATCATGTGTATTGCAGATGCCGTGCATTCACACGAAGGAGGCTAATGAGGCAATTCTCGTAAATCTGCTTGGTAGCCATGCTGAGTATTTATTGCCTTTGTAGATATAAAGCGAGGCTATTACAAAAAGAACGCTGTATTTATAAATGTTGTAAATTTATGTTAACCATATTAACATATTATTAACATATAGGCAGACCATGGAAAACCGTACAGCTCGACTAACACTCTTAATTGACCCAACTAAAAAGCAGGTTTTTGAAGAAATCTGCAATTTACGTGACCAAACTCCCTCTCAAGTGGTCCGACAGATGATTCGTGACTATGTGCAAAAGCATGGAAGCGAAGAGCAGTTAAGGCGTTTGCCTGAGAGCAATAGAGAGGCCATCCTCTAAGTGATTAAAGACTTGCTGCTCCAAATGAAGAATGGCTTTGATCGAGTGAATAATGAGCCTTTTATCATCGAAAGCAAAAAATTTAAATCCATGCATTTTGGTCACGCCTCTACGCAAAGCTTGATGGATATGCAGGCTCCTATGAGGTTAGTTGTTGAATACACTAAAAGCATTATGGGTTTTTTGATCTTTCAGCCTAATCCAAGAAAAATCGCCATGATTGGCTTGGGTGGTGGATCAATTGCAAAATACTGTCATCATCATTTGCCTAGTAGCTATTTTTTAGCAATTGAAAATAATCCTAAAGTCATTGCGCTGCGGAGTAAGTTTCATATCCCCGAGGATGATTCTCGCTTTTCGGTAGAGGAGGCTGATGGTGCTACATATATTAAAGATGTGATCAGTCAATTTGACGTACTGATTGTGGATGGTTTTAATAAAAATGGCCAACCTTCCAATCTGTGCAGTAAAGGCTTCTATGACAATTGTTTTAGGGCTTTAACGACTAATGGAATCTTGGTGATTAATCTATGTGGGGAGATGAAGAGCAATCGCATTTATCAAGACTTAGTTAATCAAAGCTTTCAAAATATCTCTGTGATGGTATTAGAGCGAGATCATGTAAATCAAGTGATATATGCATGCAAGGGAAATATGCTTAATGATTCTATTGAGAGGCTAAATGCACAAGCGGCTGAATTAGATAAATCGCATTCATTTAGCGTATCGAAAGTAGCAGATAATTTTTTGTTCTATCGAAAATTACAAGCTTCGAGAACTGAATGAAGACGCTGAACTGAATTCAATCAAAGATGATGGGGGATATCTTTAACTCTTTTGAATTAACTGTTCAAATGCATTCATAAAAGATTCGGGGGGCTGGGCTCCTTGTAGGAGGTATTGATCATTGAGAATGATTGAGGGAACAGAACTTATACCTGCGTTTGTATAATTAGCCTCTGCCTCACGAACTTCTTTAGTAAATTCATTGTTCTTGAGTACCTCTTGGGCTCTATCCTTATCTAGGCCGGAACGAGCTACAGCAGCTAGTAGAGTTTGCTGGTCATCAAAATTGGCTGCTAAGCAGAAGTAAGTATTGAGCAATTCTTTTTTGAGGGCTGCTTGGCTCTCCAGTCCAAACTCCTGTGCCGCCCAATACAGAAGACGGTGGGCATTAAAGGTGTTGTAAACCCGTTTTCGCCCTTCTGGATGAAACTCAAACCCCGCCTCTAAAGCTTTGGCCCTTATATTTGTTTGATTAGTCTTGACCTGTTCTACAGTTAAGCCATACTTTTCGGTGAGATGTTCAATGGCATCTTGACCGCCTATAGGCATGTTCGGATTGAGCTCAAAGGGGTGAAAATGTACTTCAAAATTTGCCATGCTACTTAACTTGGCAATAGCCTGATTAAGATTTCCTAATCCTACGGCACACCATGGGCAAGCCACATCAGATACATAGTCTATTTTGATTGTTGGTTTCATAAGCTTTATTCTACAGAAGCTTATTGAAGATCACATGACTGGTAAACAAGCGTTACCTTAAGTAACGCTCATCAATTTCCCAGAAAGTACTTTGGAGCAATGAGGTGCTTAGGTCATCGCTCCAAAGCGTTTTTCTTTCTGTGCCACTAAATGCGTAAGCCATCTCCACGCATCTTTTATGGCAGCTTCGATAGATATATAGGCTTGCTAGTGGAGCAATAAACTATTTATAGATTG
>CAILON010000041.1 GCA_903835865.1 uncultured beta proteobacterium | reverse complement strand
TAAATGCAGTGAATACCGTACTGGACGTGCATACCCGTATTTCTGATTTATATAGCAGTCCGCATAACCAAATTCACGAACAACTACGTTTAACCATAGAAACCATTAAAGAACGCCAAGAAAGTGAGTTGATTAACAACGCCGAATACGGCTTGTTGAACAATGTAGCGCCAGCGTTTAGAGTACAACCGCGTACTGGTGCACCGACACCTGATGATATGGATGAGTTGATTTCACGCGTATGGAAAGAGCCTGGATTTTTCTTGGCGCATCCTTTAGCTATCGCCGCCTTTGGTCGCGAATGTACGCGTCGCGGGGTACCACCTGCTACTGTTACTTTATTTGGCTCACAGTTTTTGACATGGCGCGGCCTGCCTATCATTCCTTCTGATAAGGTTAAAGTCGTTAATGGCAAAAGTAATATTTTGTTGTTACGTACCGGTGAAAGTCGTCAAGGTGTAGTGGGTCTTTATCAACCAAACCTGACCGGCGAATTGAGTATGGGGCTTTCAGTTCGTTTTATGGGTATCAATCACAAAGCGATTGCCTCTTACTTGATCTCACTCTATTGCTCAATAGCGGTGTTGACTGATGATGCCTTAGGCGTGCTCGAGAATGTTGAAGTGGGCAAGTACCATGAATACAAGTAACGTTGAGCCGACTCAATTTGCACAGCAAGGTTTTACTGAAAATACCGGATTGCCCGATATCGAGCACCTAACCAAATTGGCTAATGAGCTATTTACTGCATTACCCTGTGATGGCTCAAGATTGGGACAAACCTCAACCTTGGTGCCTAGTGGCTTGTCCTCGCCTTTAGCCTCTGCGTTAAGTGTGCAGGATTTTTCGTTGCCAGGAGATGCTGAGCTGCATAAGTTTTTTGCTAAGTCTGAGTCTCCTTATCAGAGCGTCCCTGATAGTCTGGATACCGTTCGGTGTGCGGTAATAACTCACCAAACACTAATACTAGCTTAGCGGCTTTGGATAAATCCATATTGGCAGGCATTTTGCCGAATGATTTTGGCTTGCCTGATGAAAAGCAATTGCAGCAGTTGTTGGTTTCGCGTGTGCCTACTGGGAGTAGTCTTTCTAGCTTTGGTGCAGTCGAGCAGTTTCCAGCTGTAGCGGCGTTAATTCCAAGCATCACACCACAGGTTTCGGAAGCTCATTTGCAAAATCTGTTCACTGAAAGTGGACCAGTAACAGATATTACAAGTAGTGTGGCGAGCGCTCCAGAACCTAGTCATGTTTTCTCTGGTTTTGACGCTAATTTGATTGCGGGACTTTCACCTAAAGCCTATGGTTTACCAGGTGAAGCCGAACTTCAACAACTATTTGTAACGGCGCCAAAAGTCCCTGTTAGTAAGAGTTCTAGTCCATCATTTTATTTTCTTGATGCGCTAAAAACTGACGGCTTTAACACGCCAGTTCTTAATTCGGCTCATCCGCCCTTTGATGTGCAGGCAGCACGCCGTGACTTTCCAATCCTAAAGGAACGGGTTAATGGCCACCCTTTAGTTTGGTTTGACAATGCGGCCACTACACAAAAGCCACAATCAGTGATTGATAGAGTCTCGTATTTTTATGAGCACGAGAACTCTAATATTCATCGTGCAGCGCATGAATTGGCGGCGCGGTCTACCGATGCTTATGAAAAGGCTAGGGATACCGTAGCACATTTTATGAATGCTTCCTCTTCCTCGGAGATTGTGTTTGCGCGTGGCACGACTGAAGCGATCAATTTAGTGGCTAAAAGCTGGGGTCAGCAAAACATCAAAGCGGGTGATGAGATCGTCATTACTTGGCTGGAGCATCATGCCAATATCGTACCTTGGAAACAGCTTTGTGACCTAACCGGTGCGATCTTGCGCGTAGTGCCCGTTGATGATGATGGTCAAGTGTTGCTGGGTGAATACCAAAAGTTACTGACTGCGCGCACCAAGCTAGTGTCTTTTACGCAGGTATCCAATGCTTTAGGTACGGTTACGCCTGCTAAAGTAATGATCGACATGGCTCATCGCGTTGGCGCTAGAGTTTTGTTGGATGGCGCTCAATCAGTTTCGCATTTACGCGTGGATGTACAGGCACTGGATTGCGATTGGTTTGTATTTTCGGGGCACAAAATCTTCGGTCCTACCGGTATTGGTGTGTTGTATGGAAAAGCCGAACTACTGGAATCTATGCCACCTTGGCAGGGCGGCGGTAACATGATTGAAGATGTGACTTTTGAAAAAATCATCTATCAACCTGCGCCCGCTCGTTTTGAAGCCGGTACTGGCAATATTGCTGATGCTGTCGGTTTAGGCGCTGCGCTGGAATACGTATCAAAAATTGGCATCGATAATATCGCCCGTTATGAACATGAATTGCTTCTGTATGCCATGGACGCGCTACGTAGTATTTCTGGCTTACGTTTAATCGGTACGGCAGCTGAAAAAACCAGCGTGTTATCGTTTGTGCTGGCAGGCCATAGCAATCAAGATATTGGTGTCGCTTTAAACCGAGTAGGTATTGCTGTTCGCACGGGTCATCATTGCGCACAACCGATCTTACGTCGGTTTGGGCTTGAAAGTACAGTTCGTCCCTCCTTAGCGTTTTACAATACCCAC
>CAILON010000040.1 GCA_903835865.1 uncultured beta proteobacterium | reverse complement strand
CTGATAATCAATTGGAGTTCGAGTTTTGGTTGCCAGCTTAAACATTGCGCTTGTCGAAGATAATGACGAGTTACGCGACTCTATTGCCGATGCATTAAGCGGTGCGAAACATAAGGTGGTTGCTTTAGATTGTGCTGAAGCATTGCCTGAGGCAGCAGCATTTAATGCTTTTGATCTGATCATCATCGATATTAATTTGCCGGGTGAGAATGGTTTTTCATTGGCCAAACGAATTCGGCAATCCCATTCTGAAGTTGGCATCATTATCATGACGGCTCGCAATGAATCACGTGATAAAAGAGAAGGTTACGCCGTTGGTGCTGACATGTATATGACTAAGCCCTTGGAGCTTGATGAGCTATTAGCAGCTATAGATTCATTAGCTAGACGATTGTTTGGGCGCTCATCCGAAGATCATGAGTTAATAGTTGATAAGCATCATATGACTCTGAGTAATCGCAAAGGCGATAGCATTCGTCTAACTTCAGCTGAAATGAGTCTGATGGTCGCCTTTAGCCTGTCAATTGACTTGCGCTTAGAGAAGTGGCAAATCATAGAGATTTTGAAAAAAGAAGAAACTGAAGACCCTGTGCGTACTTTAGTCATCGTAATTGTTCGCTTGCGTAAAAAGCTACAGACCTTGGGAGTGGGGGAGACTGCCATCCAAGTCATACGGGGATGGGGTTACCAGCTTTGCACCACCTTGAAGATCTTGTGATGGGCCTGATGTTTGAGTGGCAATGGCGTTAATTCGTTGCATCCTCTTTCTTGTATGCCTGTTGGTAATTAATGTATTGCAGGCTCAAAGTATCAATCCCGATAAATCCATTACTATCGTCGTTCCATACCCGGCTGGCGGCACTTTAGATCGGCTGGCAAGAATCATTGCGCCAGAATTAGGCGCGCAACTATTCAATTCTGTAATTGTGGAAAATCGCCCTGGCGGTAATGGTTCAATTGGCGTTGAGCATGTAATTCGTTCAAGGCCTGATGGTAAAACTATCCTCCTAACAAATAGCCCACTCAATGCAAATCAAATGTTATTTGATGAAAAGCAGGAATTTCAGGATAAATTACAGCCGGTTATTCAGCTAACGAACAACAAGTTTATTTTGGTGGTTAATAGCGATACCAATGTCAAAAGTATTTTTGAGCTCAAGCAGTACGCAAAGACTAGAAAAGGTGGCATCAATTGCGCTGGCGTTGCAACATATTCATATTTACTTTGCCATTCGCTTGATCGTGCAATTGGAAACGTAGTCGTGGTGCCCTATAAGGGTATAGCTCCAGCAACTATAGCGGTTATGTCCGGAGAGGTTGATGTGTTCTTTATGGAGGCTGGTAATCTGCAGGTCATTGAAGGAGTTTCAAGGGTGAGGGCTATAGCCATTTCATCCGCAAAAGATTTAAAGCTGCCTTATAGAGCATTGCCATTGTTGAGCCAGTGGAGTCCAAGATTTAAATTGATTGATCCTTACTATGCAGTTTTTGTGCCAAATGGAACCTCAACAGAGATGATACTAATGCTCAATCAAGCATTTAATAGTGTTCTTAGTAAACCTTCTATTGGAAAGAGGCTAAGGGAGAATGACATTACCATTGCGGGCGGTAGCGTGCAGGTTTTAGAAGATTCGATGTCAAGAGAGGCTGCAACTATTGAGCGTGATTATCCTGAGTTAAAGCGCCCAGGAAGATTATCGCGTTAAAAAACATTATTGGATCCCTTGATGGAGACAATAACTTTTTTTAATTCTGTTTTATTGATTTTTCCCGAATGATTGCGGGGAATTCTATCTACTAGCAATAGTTTTGATTGGCTATAAATGGTGGGAAGGTTTTGGATTAGCTTTGCGGTAAGGCTGGCTAGATTTATGGAGGGTACCGCTACGATAGCGGTCCACAACTCTTCATTTCCTAATTGGTTTTCT
>CAILON010000039.1 GCA_903835865.1 uncultured beta proteobacterium | reverse complement strand
AGGCCGTCTTTAGCCAGTTGCTGCACATAGGTCCAAACATCATCAGACCAGGGTTTATTCCACTGCTGCAATTTTGACACATCCCCAGTAGCCGCAATAGCCTGTCTGAGTTTGTCAGTGGCCATACGTGAATTCATAGGCCTTGGTGCTGGCAATGGGTACTCAACTGCCATGATGGGCTTAATTGCGTCAGAAGAGGTCTTCAAGGTAGCACCAGCCTGACTTGCCGCTGCTACTACTAAACAAGCCAAGGCATGCCAATTGGTTTCTCCTGGAGGAACCGCATGAAAGATGCCCGAATCAAATTTGCTCAGCTCACCATTTGGATTCAGGACTAAATCTAAACTCAGTTTAGCTAGCCAATCAGCGGAGGTAGGAACACCAAGTTGGTCTTGAATCACTTTCAGTTCATCGCGCTCTTTTGCTAAACGCAAAATGGTTCTAATGAAATTACCACCAGCACCATAGACCCAGCTCGTGCGAAAGATTGCGTACTGACCCTGAGTTGCATTTGAGAAAGCCTTTTCAATTGCCTCTTCACCAGCAGCTTTACTCTTGCCATAGATGCCAAGGGGTTTACGCACATCACCCTCTGTATAAAACCCTGACTTGCTACCATCAAAAACATAATCGGTTGAGTAGTGCAAGAAAGTGGCGCCATGAGTGACTGCATATTGCGCCATCACCTCTGGGGCTCTAGCATTAATCGCGTTAGCCAACTCCACTTCGGTCTCCGCCTTATCAACCCCAGTATAGGCCGCAGCATTAATAATGAGATCAGGCTGAGTTGCGTTCAATAGCGTGTTGAGTTTTTCAACTTGCGAAAGATCACAATCATCGCGCCCCACATACTGGATTTGATGATTTATAGATAGATTTGCGCTGTCGATTAAGGAGCGAAAGGCTTTGCCTAATTGACCGTCTTTACCAAAGATGAGGATATTCATGCGTGATGCTTTGGCTTTTTGATAACTTAGTTGTACTGCTTTTGTAGCCAGTCACGATAAGAGCCACTGACAACGCCCTCGATCCAAACTGGATTATCCAAATACCACTGAATCGTTTTACGAATACCAGTATCAAAGGTTTCTGCTGGGCGCCAGCCGAGGTCCCGCTCTACCTTACTTGCATCAATGGCGTAGCGGCGATCGTGTCCAGGACGATCTTTTACAAAGGTGATTTGCTCTGCATAAGACTTGCCATCGGCGCGTGGCTTGAGCTCATCCAAAATGGTGCAGATCGTTTTCACCACATCAATATTGGCTTTTTCATTCCAACCACCGATGTTGTAAGTCTCGCCCAATGCTCCTTTAGCCAACACTTCGCGAATAGCTGAACAATGGTCGCCTACGTAAAGCCAATCTCGGATTTGTTGCCCATCACCATAGATGGGTAATGGTTTGCCATTAAAGGCATTCAAAATTACCAGCGGAATTAACTTTTCTGGGAAATGGTATGGGCCATAGTTATTAGAGCAATTGGTCGTCACCACTGGGAAACCATAGGTATGAAACCAGGCGCGCACTAAGTGATCGGATGCTGCTTTAGATGCAGAGTAAGGGCTATTAGGTTCGTATGAATTGGTTTCTGTAAATGCAGGGTCCGTCATCGACAAGGAGCCGTAGACCTCGTCTGTTGAAACGTGATGAAAGCGAAAGCCCTCTTTTGCGGCGCCTTCAAGACCATTCCAATACTCACGTGCACACTCTAATAAGTTAAAGGTTCCAACAATATTGGTTTGCACAAACTCAGCAGGTCCATGAATGGAGCGATCTACATGGCTCTCTGCTGCAAAGTTCAGAATCGCTCGAGGCTGGTGCTCTTTTAGTAATTTGGTGACGAGCTCTTGATCCCCAATATCGCCATGAATAAAGATGTGGCGAGAATCTTCTTTCAAAGACTCTAATGTGGCGAGATTGCCTGCATAGGTCAGCTTATCTAAATTGATGATGCCCTCGGCATTCGGATTAGCAAGCCAATCCAATACAAAGTTGCCTCCAATAAAGCCTGCGCCGCCAGTAACTAAAATCATATTTGAAGTGGTCCTAAAATGGCATCCGCAAATGCCTCTGAGCTATACGGTCTAAATGCTGGAGAAGCCAAGAACTGCCTACCTGCCTCTTGATAAGCAATGTAGTCCTGCTTGGTCATTTTACTGATGTATTGATACAAATCCCGATAAGGGTCTGAGCCCTTCAAAAACTGGCGGAAATCAATAAAACAGGCGCTCGGTACGATATTTTCGATCTGAGGCTCACCCCAGTAAACCGGTACGCAACCCGCAAACAAAGCATCAAATAGCTTCTCGGTGATATATCCAGGAATATCTTTTGCATTTTCAAAACAAATACAAAAACGCGCTTTGGCTAACACCTCAAATTTATTTTTTGTAGCGCCTTTATAACTTGGGAAGACAGTTTGACCTAATAAAAATGGCAGGATCTTTTCGAATCGATAACGCCACTTACCCAAATTGCCAAGACGCTTTTGGGGCACAAGCCAGCCATTACCAAACAATGCAAAATCTTTTGGGGCATGGGATTCAAACCAGCGAATGGCTTTTACTCGCTCAGAATACAACTCCCTAGCATCGGGCAAATTGGCATGCCGATTGCTGCCAATCAGTACACAAAATAGATCGCGATTAGCAAAGCCCAGATTAACTATCTCGTTTATCTTAAATTGGGCAGGCAAAACATTAGGGTACGCAATCGGAAATTTGGGAACCAAAGCCGTCTTTTGATTGAGCAAGCTGGTTGAATTGGTATTCAACAATTCTTGATCCCAAGTAAAGATGCCATCAAATTGAGTCAGGTAATCGGGGTCACCATTTACAGGAACCGTGAGCTCTGATTCAAAACGAATCAGGTAGTTCTTGCAATTCTCAATCGGGATTAATGGCACTGACTCTAAATACAGTGTGAAATGCGGCTTAATCCCTTTTTGCTGGAGTACGTCAAGTGTGTGAAGCTCAATGCCCTGCTCATAAGCTTTAACCTGCAGCACTCTGAAGGGCTCAAGACAATCATCGCGATTTCGGGGGCTTTGAGGATTAAATAGATCATCTTGACCCTCCTCCCATCCGACAATCCCTCCAACTAACATAGCAGGCCACTCATTTAAGGTTAAGTTTCTGATAAAGCACCAGCATGAATCGATGCCTAGGTAAGTACTTCATTGTTAATGGTCTAATTATAGGGTTATGGCCATTTACTCCTATCTCCAGGGCGGCCTAGGCAATCAAATGTTTCAATATGCGATTGCTAGAGCCCTATCCGAACATTATCAAAGCACCTTTTTGCTTGATCGTTCTTGGTTTGATAAGCCACAAGCAGAAACAACGCCGCGCCCTTATCAGTTAGATCTGCTCAATATTCAAGAAGTTCCCGTAGGTAAAGTGGCATTCCCTAAGCGGCCAGATAGGCTGATGAGGGCTATACAAAAATGGCTCCCTCTTGGCCCAGTAATCTATTACCAACAAAAAGCTTTTGGTTTTGATGAAGGCCTCTTGCACTTAAAAGCAATGCATCAACGCGATCTTTTTCTTTTTGGTTATTGGCAAGCCTTCCCTTATTTAGAGGCGATTCGTCCAATACTTCAATCCGAATTTAAAACGAAAAGGTCAACGGCTGATCACTACCAGCCGTATCTCGATCAAATACGTTCTAGTGAGTCCGTCATGATCCATATTCGCAGAGGGGACTATGTGGACTCCCCTTCAGCAGCGAAGTTTCATGGAGTACTAGCGCTAAGCTACTACCAGCAAGCGATTGAGGTGCTATTACTCAATAGACCGAATGCCCATTTCTTTATTTTTTCAGATGATCTGCCTTGGGCGAAAGAAGCTTTACCTCAAGATCTCAAGATCACCTTTGTAGAGAACTCATCAGAATCAGATGCCGCTGCCCAAGAATTGCAACTCATGTACGCATGCAAGCATCACGTCATTGCGAATAGCTCATTGAGTTGGTGGGGTGCTTGGCTTAAACAAGAATGTGGTGGCTTGGTATTTGCCCCTAATCGCTGGATTAGCGATAGCAGTCTTGATCTAGACAATCTTTTGCCGGCAAACTGGCAAAGAATTCCTGCTTAAATTAATCTCCAGTACGGCCTACGAGGCTCCCGTAGAGGGCAACACAGATACGCTCCAAACGCGTTAAGGGAGTCCACAGGCCATTACCCCGAAATTGAAAGCGGGCATACAACTCCATGTTTGCACCAATAGAAATATGGGGGATGCGTTCATTTATGAGCTTAATAAAAGTTACGCCGTACTTTAGGCGCTCATAAAAAGGCAAGGGCCTAGGCAAAGAAGTCTCAGGTATGCCCAGCATTTTTAAATAACTTGCCTGCGCATTCGAAAACACATTACGGGCAGCCTGGAGGTGGTTCACGCTAGTTTGTGTAGAGTGCAAACGATAAGTAATCAACTTCTTTTTAATATTGGCAAAGCGATAGCCCGCTAAAGCAATCTCAGTCCACAAGCAATAGTCTTCAGCATGCATATAAGAAGCTTTGTAAGGGAATTGCTTGAATATCTCGAGCTTACCCATCATGGCAGGATTGCATACTGGACTGCACACGCTCAATAAGGCCTGAATATCGGCATTCGAGTGACGCTGCTTAGAACTCTTGCGCTCACCGGTCACTTGATTCAAAGTGAAATGGTCGGCGCCACATAAATCTGCGAAGTTGTTTTCTAAAAACTCTACTTGGAGCGCAAGTCTCTCTGGGAAGGCGCGATCATCCGCATCCAATAAAGCAAGGTACTTGCCTTTAGCCATGCCGGCAATCAGATTGCGGGTAGTAATCAAGCCACGGTTCTGATCTGAGTACACCTTAATAATGCGTTTGTCCGTAAATTGATCAATGATCTCGCGCGTACGATCGCTAGATCCATCATCCACAATGATTAACTCAAAATTGGTATAGGTTTGCGCCAAAATACTTTCGATTGCTTCAGCGATATAACGCTCAGAATTAAAGACCGGCATAGAAACGCTGACCAAAGGTAAGCTTTTCAATTCTTCTTTTGTGGGCTGCGCAAGAGTAGCGGCGTTGGCAATATCATTCATAGTCAATTAGAGATAGCTTTGCAAAAAACGTAAGAAGCGTTTGCTTCTTTTTAATAATCTTGAGGCTAAAGACTTAGTGGGCGCTCCATAATCTAACTCAGACTCCCAAGCAGATTGATAAATCACACCCATAAAGTTTTGCTTTAACTTCTCTTGTGTCTCGCCTAAGCGATGTGAAAGATAGTAATGCCAGTCGTAGTGATAGATCCGGAACAAGGGCTCAATCATTCGCACCGGGATGGCTTGATACTTGAGCAAAGTCTCACCATAAATCAGGGTCTCTGGATGTTCTGGGGTAATCAGATCCCAAAGTGTCATGCCTTTGGGCTGCAAATACTGTTGATCTAAAGACTCCCACACCTTAGCCGACCAAATAAAAGGGGCTGGGGCGCAGTAGTAATTAGGGCCAACCCTGCCAAACAAGGCTTTGACGGTTTCAGCCTCTTTGCGCAATTCTTTTTCAACCCGCAGATGGCCACGATTGGTCGCCATCTGAAACAACTCTTTATTTTGATGCAGCACTGTGTATGGCGAACCATCCGGCGCCAGAAAATCAGCCTTGCCAAAATCCCGAATAAAAATACTATCTGAATCAATGCATAAATAATTGCTTGCTAGGCCTAGTCTCCAAAATTCAGACTTAATAACCTGCTGAGCAATGCCGCCTGATCTGGTCTTCTGGATATCTTTTGGCGCACGGGGATTTGCTTGAACAATCGCCTCATCCGCAATCCACTGATAACCCTGATTCTCACCCAAGAGTGCAAATAGAGTGTCGCGATCTTCTAAGGGGGTAGAGATATAAAAAGGTATAGATTCAATATTGTGCTCACGAATAGACTCGAGCAAACGTTTTACACGCAACAAATCCCGTCGATACGATTTGCAATAAAGAACAAAATCCACTGCCATTTAGGATTCGTAACCCATCGGGTTTTGAGATTGCCAGCGCCAACTATCGGCACACATTTGTCCTAAATTGCGATGCGCTTTCCAGCCCAGTAATTTTTCTGCCAGGGAAGGATCGGCATAGCAAGTAGCAATATCGCCCGGCCTTCTATCAACAACCTGGTAAGGAATGGGATGTCCCACAACATCACCGTAGGCCTTGAGCACATCCATCACACTGTAGCCCTGACCTGTTCCCAGGTTCACCGTCAAAGAATCACGTCCAGCCAATAAATATTCCACAGCCTTCACGTGGGCCTGCGCCAAATCCACTACATGGATATAGTCTCTAACGCCCGTACCGTCTGGGGTAGACCAGTCATCCCCATACACCTTCAGCTCTGGCATTCTGCCAGAAGCAACCCGCGCAACCAAAGGCGTGAGATTGTTCGGAATGCCGCGAGGATCTTCACCAATTAATCCAGACTCATGCGCACCTACTGGATTGAAGTAGCGCAAATACGCCACACGCCAAGTTGGATCTGATACTTCTAAGTCACGCAAGACCTGCTCACTCATCAATTTAGTTTGACCATACGGATTGGTCGGCTGCACTGGCGAGGATTCATTTATAGGTACCACGCTTGGGTCACCATAGACCGTTGCAGAAGAACTAAAGACAAAATTCTTACAGTTGTTTGCCTGCATTACTTCTAGCAAGGTTAAAAGGCCAGCTAGATTGTTTTGGTAGTAACGCAATGGTTGAGCAACAGACTCACCAACTGCTTTTAAGGCGGCAAAATGGATCACGCCTTTAATAGGGTATTTCTTAAAGACAGTTTCTAGAAAGGCTCGGTCGCAAACGTCACCCTCGATAAATTCTAATTTTTGGCCGGCGAGAGACTCAATCCGAGATAAAGCCAGCGGACTGGAATTGATAAAGTTGTCCAAACCAATAACGCGATTGCCTGCGAGCAGCAATTCAAGCCATGTATGTGAGCCGATATAGCCAGTGGCACCCGTTAAAAGAATCATTGCAATTT